>CAMEKY010000067.1 GCA_945921565.1 uncultured Clostridium sp.
TGGTAATTCTCATAATTAGTATATTATTAGTACGGTAGTGAGTATCGGAATTTACGCTCATGGAGCCCATGTAAGAGGCCATATGGTCCGAAGGACATTGAAGTGAGCATCTTATGACTTAAGTCATGAGAGGTTCAATATTTGAGAATTCATAAGTCAAATTCAATAAAGTGATGCTTGTTTAAAAAGGTCTTCTTGCTAAAGAAAGTAATATAAGTTATAGTCATCACCGTGAGGGATAATATGAGTAAAAGAAAAATATTGTTTGTTATTGGTTGTATTCTTTTAATTATAGAAATTGCGTGCATTTGCACATTCTTATTTAAAAAAGAACATAATGATATTTGGCTAAGCGGAATAGGATTATTGTGTAATTCAGTTGCTCTTATGATGAATTGCTTTACACAAAAGAATAATAATGAAAAAGATAGTTAATAGGTATGATACTATGTATCAGCCTTTTTGTTGTGTTTGTTTAAAAAATATTTATTTAAAATAGCGTTAAAACGATTTTTTAGTAAATTATGATAATTTTATTATAAAAGACATAAAGATGTGTTATAGCTTGTTTAAATGACTTTAAAACGAATGATAGATGTTATATTGGGAGGAATAATTGTGAAATCAAGTTCGCGTAAGCATTATTTAGATAATTTAAAATGGATGATATTACTTATCTTAATACCATATCATGCTGCACAAGCATATAATGTGTGGGGAGAGCCTAATTATGTTTTTATTGATGGAAATAGTATAATTAGTAGTATTATTGTTTTTTTTAGTCCGTTTTTTATGCCCCTGATTTTTGTGCTTGCTGGAATAAGTACAAAATATGCATTAAAGAAAAGAACGAATAAAGAATATATATTTGAGCGGATTAAAAAACTATTGATTCCATCATTATTTGGTATAATTTTTCTAATGCCTGTAATGACATACTATGCTGACATTTTGAATTGTTCATATAGTGGTAGTTTTTTTAAACATTACTCTATTTTTTTTACAAAATATACAGATCTAACCGGTGCTGATGGAGGATTTTCTGTTGGTCAGTTTTGGTTTACGCTTTATCTTTTTGTAATTTCAATTTTTGGTCTTTTAGTAATTTTGATCGTTAAAAAAATAAGTAAAAAGGAGAAAAGAACAATCCCGTTTTGGATCATAATTCTTTTGGGATTGCCATTACCTCTTTTACATCCTTTTCTATCTATTGGTGGTAAAAGCTTTTTAGAGTTTGCATACTTATTTTTAATTGGCTATTATGTATTAAGCAATGAAGAGATTCTTAATAAAGTAGAAAATGAGCGATGGATATTATTTGGAATTGGCTTAGTAGCTACCCTTGTTGATGTGTATTTGTTTTTGTGGTCAAGTAAAGAACTAAGCGTTATAAATTCTGCCACAAAATACGTATCAGAGTGGATAATGGTGCTTGCGTTAATTGGCTTAGCTAAACGATATTTAAATTTTAACAACAAATTATTTGATTATATGAAAAATAGGTCGTTTTTGTTTTATATTTATCATTTTATTTGGGTCGTTGTAATTCAATATTTATTGCTTAAAATGGGATTATATAATGGTAATATTATTTTTTTATTTACAGTAATATTGGCATATATTTTAACATTTTTAAGTTGTGAGATTAGCATTAGAATACCAGTGTTATGTATATTAACGGGCGTAAAATACAAGAGAAAACAAAAGTAGAAGGGAGATATTATTATGTCGCTTTGGAATCCGTGGCGAGGTTGTAAGAAGTGTAGTGATGGATGCCTTCATTGTTATATACACAAGGGAGATTTAAAAAGAGGAATTAATACAAATAATATAGTTAAAACGAAAGATTTTTATAAACCAATTGAGCGCTAAAAAAATGGTGATTATAGAATGAAAACAGGAGTGGTATATATGTGCTTCTCTACTGATTTTTTAATTGAAGAAGCTGACGAATGGCGCAGTGAGTGTTTTAAAATGATTAAAGAAAGAAAAGATTGTCAGTTTCTGTTTTTGACAAAAAGAATCGATCGATTTTTAAGTTGTATTCCAGAAGATTGGTTAGATGGATATGATAACGTTATTGTATGCGCTACAATTGAAAATCAAAAAAATGCAGACTATAAGCTTGACATATTTCAAAGGCTTCCGATTAAACATAAAATAATAACTGCACAACCTTTGCTAGAAAATATGGATATTGAAAAATATTTAGGCGAAATTGAAGAGGTGGTTGTTGGTGGGGAATCAGACATTAACGCACGTCCTTGAGATTATGATTGGGTCTTGAATATTAGGAGTCAATGTATTAATAAAAATGTAAGTTTTACTTTTAGGCAATGTGGCACAAACTTTATTAAAGATGGAAAACTTTATAAACTTCAAACGAGGGATTTATGTAAGCAAGCAAAACTGGCAAACATTGATTACAAGAAGGATGAATAAAAAATAAATTTTATTTACAAAAATGTAAAATAAAAAAGTAATAAATTATACAAAAATGTGCTTTTAAGCTAAGTTGTTCTACAAAACAATATTTAAAAGAACAAAAACGTGATATAATTAAAATATGTGCCCATAGCTTAATTGAATAAAGTGTAACCCTCCGAAGGTTGAGAGTACGAGTTTGAGCCTCGTTGGGCACGCCATTGATTTTAACAGCAGAGATGCTGTTTTTTGTTTTTTAAAATTATAATTTTAACTTGAAATGAGACAGATTTTTTATAGTATTTTGGTAAATAGTTTTTTTGAATGCGTTTTCTTTCTTGATTGAGGATGTGAATACATAAACACTTTCGATCCAAATAGATTTTTATTTTTTGCAATATATATATATACATATATATATTGCAAATTTTATCTACAATTTTCTACATTTTTCGTAAAATTATATCGAAAATATATATAAATATATATTTAAAATGTTGTAATTTTTACCTATATATGGTAAAATTATGTAGAAGAAAGAGTATTCATACGGACATTCAAAGAAAATTGTTTGAATCGTAATAATCTTTATAAAAAAATGCAGGAGGTTGATATTATGAAAAATATCATGACTAAAATATTTAAAAGAGCTTTAATCGCGTTTCTTTTTGGCACGATTGCTAGTATAGGATTGGCTAATGCTATGGCCTCGGTTACGTCAGAAGAACTGACGAATGAAAACCAAGATTCCGTCGATGCTTTGAAAAAAGCGGTTACTGATGAGAGTAGCAATCCGTATGTAGAGCCTACATATAGGGACATTACATACAGCTATAATGTGAATTCTGATGGCAAAACTGTCACTATTACATGCTTAAGACCTGGTACAAATGGGACTTGTCATAATGGATATGGTTCATATTTGCATTATTATGGTCAATTTGCTGTAAAAATTCCTGAAACGATAGGAACATATACAGTTACAGGAATTAGTTCTTATCTTTTAACGGACTATGTGGCTGCTTCGCATTCAGATGGATGCCGTGCTCATAATGCATTTATTCCAACTGTGATTAAGTTTCCTAAAACTTTAGAGCGTATTGAGGATAATGCTTTTGCATACAGCAACCATCGCGCTTCTGGATATTCCGTTGGTAGTCATTCTGGTACTGGTGGAGGAGTGTGGAGCGATTATTATACATCATTCCGCGATACAAAATTTGACTTATCTGAATGTGTAAATTTGAAGTATATTGGAAATAATGCATTCTATACAGCAGAAGAAAATAACAATCGTCAAATTGTTCAAATTGCTGAGGATATGAGTAAACTAACTTATGTTGGTGATAACGCATTTAGAAATGCATTTAAGGTTGACTACGATACTAACGATAGTATCAAAATGCCAAGCATTCAATCTATCGGATCATATGCATTTGCAAATGATTGGAATACATTAAAGGGTACTACGTATTCAGCTTTAAAGGCTGTTAATTTTGGTGATTCTTTAGCATCAATTGGTGAATATGCATTTTATGATTGTGATGGTATCGAATCAATCGATGTTCCTGCAAGTTGTACAAACATTGGCCAATATGCGTTTGCAAATTGTCAAAATTTAATTACTTCAGTTGTTAGAGCAGATAAGCTTAGCGTTGGTATATTTGCAAATTGCGGTTCTTTAGTATTGACAAGAATATCAGATAACACAGTTGAAATACCTGATTATGCATACCAAAGCTGTAATGCACTTGGCTCTGTAACTTTATATCCAAGTTTTGAAGATATATCAACTTCAACAGTAATGACCAGAATTGGTGTTAATGCGTTTAGCAGTACAAACTTTGCTACATTTACATTACCTGCAAATATAAATGAAATTGGAAATAACGCATTTACTAATTCTCGTGGTTTATTGGAATTTAGCTTTGCTAATAGCACGGCTAATATGACTTTGGGTGACAATGTACTTGCTGGATGCTCAAATATTGAAGAAATTACAATACCTGGTGATTTATTTACAGCATGTGGAATTGATTTTTTAAAGGATGCTACAAAGCTATCTACTGTTACTTTCACAGGTAAAAATGTGTTGAAAGCCGGATTCTTCGATGGATGTACAAACTTAACAACTATAAATTTTGCAGAAGAAGATCCAATCACATCAATTCCAGACAATTATTTTAAAAATTGTTCTAAATTATCGAGCTTATCAATAATTTCAAAAAATATCACAAATTTAGGTGAACTTAGAAATACAATTACATCTGTTGGTGCATATGCATTTTACAACACTGCGTTTGCAAATATTATTATTTCCAATGCTGTTGAAACTGTTGGAGAATATGCTTTTTCATCAATGCAAAATTTAGTTTCTGCAAACGTTAATTCTAAGGAAATTTCGTATAGAATGTTTGCAAATTGTCCATACCTTGCAACTCTTTACGTTGGTACTAATGCAAACGTGATTAAAACTAAGGTTGAAGAAAACATTAGTACATACGATTTTGACTACACTACAAATAGTGAAATTGTAACAAATATGGATATTGAAAAGAATGCAGCATTTGCAAATTGTGATAAGTTAACAAGCATAACATTGGACTGCCCTTCACTTGGTGCGTATATGTTTGATGGATGTGATGCATTAGTAAGTATTGAATTAAAGAGTAATATTACAAGTATTGCGTCTCATGCATTCACAAATTGTAGTAATCTTACAACAGTTAATCTTTTGACTAACGTTTTAGGAGAGTATATGTTTGCAAACGATACAAAGCTAACAAGCATTACTCTAAATTCGACTACTACAAATATACCAGCACATGCATTTTATCGTTCAAGTTTAAATTCGGTTTCTATCCCATCATCTGTTGTTGAGGTTGGAAATTTAGCATTTGCATATTCTTCTTCCCTTTCAACTGTTGATTTAAATTCATGTCAATGCATTGGTGCATATATGTTCTATAACTGTACTCAATTACAAGATGTTACAATTCCTGCAACTGTTGGTAGCAACGTTGGTGCATACGCATTTGCAAACTGTGATGCATTAAAGAGCGCAGTTATCAACAATAGTACTATCAGTGCCTATATGTTCTATAATGACCCTTATCTTCACAAAGCTTCTGCGAATAATACTGCATTGAAGGTAGGATCAAATGTTACATCAGTAGGCCAATATGCATTTGCTAAGACTGGTGTAAGTAAAGTTGTGATTTCATCAACTGAGATTAGTAGCTATATGTTTAGTGAAGCTACTAATTTAAGTGAATTAACGATTGGTGAAATCGTAGGGGATGAATTAAAGTATCCTACAACTATCGGTGAATATGCATTTAATGGCTGTACATATCTTTCTAAGGTAACACTTAATATACGTGAAGTAGGAGATTACATGTTTAATGGCTGTACTCGTCTTTATGATTTAACGCTAGGTAGCCCTATAACAAAGATTGGTAGATATGCTTTTGCATCATGTAGCTCTTTGGTTTCAGTCGACACAGAAGATTTAACAAACTTAGTGTCTATTGGTACATATGCATTTAAGGATTGTACAAGCCTATTCTCATTTACAGTTCCTGACTGCGTGACATTGTTAGAAGAAGGAATCTTTAATGGTTGTACAACACTAGATACTATCACTTTACCATTTGCTGGAAATAAGCTATATGATAAGGCAACTAATGCTGAGGCTGCATCAAAATCAACTGTATTTGGATGGATTTTTGGTACAGTGGCTAATGAAAATTCTACAGCTGTAAATAGTAATTATTCATCCAGTGCTAGTTATACATCATATATTCCAAACAGCTTGAAAAATATTATCATAACTAAAGAAAGTGTTGTATTATATGGAACATTCCATAATTGTTCAATGGTCGCATCAATTGTTATTCCTGCATCAACAACTACGACTATTTCAGATTATGCATTTAGAGGATGTTCATCTTTAACTACATTCAATGTTCCTGCACTTGTTACAAGCGTTGGTTCATATGCCTTTGCAGAATGTACATCAATGGAAACTGTAATTGTAAATGGAAACATTTTAGGTACATACATGTTCTATGGTTGTACAAGCTTACAAAAGGCATATGTGAAGTATGTTTCAGATGTTCCAACATCTGCGTTTGAAGGCTGTACAAGCTTAAGCCTTGTTGATTTAAATCAAGGTGATAATTTAAAAAATAATTCATTAGAAGAAACTGCTAGTGGAGAAATAATTAAGTGTACAATTATCAATACTAGAGCCTTCTATAATTGTCAGGAACTATATGATATTACTATCCCTAAGACTGTAACAACAATTGGAGCATCAGCATTTGAAAACTGCTCTAAGCTTGCGTTTGTTGTTTTACCAGATAGTATCACAAAACTTGATCAAAAAGCGTTCTGCAATTGTGACAGTTTGATATCAGTTGTTATACCAAACTCTATAACCACAATATCTAGTTCTGTGTTTGCAAATTGTAATTCACTTGAATCTGCTTTACTAAATAATACAACTGTAGGTACTTCAATGTTTGAAAACTGTGATAAGCTATCAACTGTAGAATTTAAAAATACGACTACAATAAACGCTTACGCATTTAGAGGATGTACTGCATTAAAGAATTTAAATCTATTTAATGAGCGTATTACAGCATTAGGTGAAGAAGCATTTAGTGGATGTACTAGTATTGAAGAAGTACTAATTCCAAGCATCGTAACAACTGTTGGAAAGAATTGCTTCAAGAATTGTACCGGCTTAAAATACGCTACTTTATATAACACAGCATTAGGTTCATATATGTTCTATGGCTGTGAAAATTTATTAAATGTTTATTTTGCAGGTAGTGAGTCAAATTCAGCTTACTCAATTCCTGAGTATGCATTTTATGGATGTAAGAATTTAAACTTCCCTGAATTCCCAACAAATATTACAAGTATTGGCCAATATGCATTTGCTCAATGTTACAATTTATCAGTTGTAGAAATACCAAAGACTGTAAATTCAATAGGTATGAATGTATTTTGGGATGATGATATTACTGAATTAAATGTTCCATTTATTGGATATAATAGAACACCTTCTTATCCAACTCCTTATCATGGAACATACAACTATATGAGATATTCACTAGGTTGGTTCTTTGGTGCGACTAGCATAAGTGCGCCTTCAGCTGGTGCAAATATGAACTGGTATGGAATTAATTATACTGATACAACAAAGTCATATTTGTGTCGAATTGCCCATTATGCATACAACCAGAGAGGCCCAACTGATATGTATAGAGAGAATGATCTTGAAGGTTGGTACTTACCAAAGAGTCTACGTAAGCTTTCAATAACAGATACAACTGTAATTCCAAAGCAATCTTTATGGGGAGCTTATACACTAGAAGAATTATATATTTCTGATGTTACAACAACAATTGACATTACTTCATTATATGGATGTACAGGATTGACTACATTGACTGTTCCATTTATTGGGGTTAATAATAATGTTTCTGCATATGTTGCAAATGATAACTTCATGTATAATGGTGAAAATTATGGTGTTTATGCAACTTCTCAACTTGGTGCATGGTTCTTTGCCGAAACAAAATCAGGACATAACAACGGACCTGCTGATCAAACAAATGTTTGGTGGACACCAGATTTTGGGTATTATGGAACTCCTAAAACAACATGTAAATATGGAAGCTATTCAATAGATTATATGTTGCCACTAAACTTAACAACTTTAAATATTGTAAATAATAGATATGATGTTTATATAAGGGAGTATGCGCTAAATGGCTGTACTATGATCAAAAACATTAATTTTGAAGGAAGAATTGTATCAATTGATGATTACGCATTATCAAATTGTGGAGTTGTGTCAATTACGATTCCTGATACAATTACTACATTTGGTAACAATGTTTTGAATTCATGTGCAAGCTTAGAGACGGTAAATATTGAAGGTTCAACTGTTGGCTCATATATGTTTAATGGTTGTACAAGTCTTGATACTATTAACTTTAATGGCGAAAATATGTCAATTAGTAGCTATGCATTTAATAACTGCTCAGGCTTAGAATCTATTTACTTAGGCTCAAATGTTATTAGTTTAGGTGAGGCTATATTTAATGGTTGTACGAACCTAAAGGAATATTATATAACTAATATTAGTGAATATAATAATTCAACATTAGTTGAAGGCTCAAATAACTTTGGATATTTATTTGGTACAACATCTACATCAGGTATGGTATCAAATGATACAAAGAGCTCATCTTCATCATCATCTACAAGATATCTTCCTACAAATATTGTGGTTTATTATATTGGCTCAACCATCGGTGATTATGCATTTAATGGTGTAAGTAGTTTAAGTTCAATATATTTATCTGAAGGTGTAGACACTATTGGGGACTATGCATTTGCTAATACAAGTGGCTTAGGTGAAGTGAGAATTCCATCTACATTAAGTACTTGTGGTTTAAATATTTTTAAGAATTCTGCTTTATCTAAGGTATATTTTGCAGAAGGTATATCTACAATTCCTGAAGGTATGTTTGCAAATTGTACTAATTTATCTGAATTAGTATTTGAAAAGGAAACTACAACATATGAATATAGATATGTTTCAAACAACGTATTCGCAGAATATAAAAAGGTGGGATATAAGGGCTCATTTAATCCAACTGGTTTTTATATTTGTGGTGGAAACGACTTAACTGCAGGTACATCTGATGATATATTAACAAATGTTATATACAGTACTAATTTCTATATTGATAATAAGAATGGTACATATACAGCATATGGTGTTGATTCTTTACTTGGTACAGAAGATGATATTTTAATCGGTATTGGAAATGATAATAGTTTTGGTACTGATGACGATTTTGTAATTGTAAATATAAATGGAAGCTTCTACAAGAGCCATGGAAATAATACATATACTAAGGTAACTATCACAAATAATACAACTTACTGGTCTTATTCATTTGATAGTGCTAGATTAGTATTAATTAATGGTGAATTAAAACAGGCTATAGTAGATAACAAAGATAATGTATATCTTCCAGTTGAAGATGTAAATTATAAGTTATATCAAGCTGTTGGAAAAGATGGATTACTTGGTACAGAAGATGATGTAATAGTATTCTTAGGTTATAAGGATACGGCAATATCTATTATTTCTGATGCAATTATTTATAAAAATGTAATTAAATCAGGTGAGAAGTACTATGTATCATACAATGATAATACTTATCAAGAAATATTAGATCCAGCTGATAATGAGGATATAACTACATTTACACTTGGCTATATATTCTGTGCAGGTAATGATAAAATTATTGGCACTAAAGATGACTTTAACGGAGATACAAAGCTTCTTTATAATTTAATCAATACTGATTCAGAAAACATTAACTATGGTAAGCTTAATAAGGATCAAGTATTCTCATATAGAGGAATAGTTGTAGGTACAGATGGTACGCATTATATTTATTTACCATTTGCAGCATATTTGAATCTACCTTCATACATAGGCTATGGTGAGGATGGATTACTTGGTACAGATGATGATGTACTTGGTGTAACAACAAGCTTTAATCCACAAGCGGTTGAAAGCACACCTGAGGAAAAGGTTGTAAATACTGCTACATATGTAAAATATGATATTAAGTATTATACAGATAATAAGATGGCTAATACTGTTACACGTATTGAAAAGGAAGCTTTCATAAATTGTACAAGCTTAACAAGTATAAGTCTTTCTACACAACTTGAATTTATTGGTGAAAAAGCATTTTCAAATACAGGATTAATAACAATAAGTGTTCCTGCAAGTGTAACAACAATTAATAATGAAGCCTTCTCAGAGAATAATTACTTAGTTGAGGCTTTAATTTCTTGTACAGTTATAGGCGAATATATGTTTAAAAATGACAAGGAAGTGAGGAAGGTATC
>CAMEKY010000068.1 GCA_945921565.1 uncultured Clostridium sp.
AATCTGGCTCAAATAATTTGAATAATTGAACCTTAAATAATTTGCTAGATAACAATTGAAGTGAGAATCTTATGACTTAAGTCATGAGAGGTTCAATATAAGACTGCACTAAATCAAGCAATAAAGCATTATATTTAGCAAAGGATAATGGAAAAAATAGAGTAGAAAAGTATATCGATAATAATAAAATATCATTTTTTGCTTAGTAAAAAGGTTGTACCTATTGGTACAATCTTTTTTTAGTATTAATTTACGTTATTGGTATCATTATTTCTAAGAAATATAATAAAAATAGAACGTATATTGTCCTATTATGAAGAAAGAAAATCGAATTATTATGAATATACTAGATTAAAAGATTATTTAAGCTTCAATAAACACTCTCAATTTATTCAAGCCAGATCAAGTAGTCATTATATCCATTTAACATAGCCAATGATAATAATTGAAGAGGCAAAAATAATTCAAAACTGAAAGAAAAAATAGGTTGTTATAACTATTTAAGATAATAACAACCTATACCATGTGTAATAATAAAAGAACAAAGTTCTGAAGCGTAGCTATAGACTGTGCATGGTACACAACAGATTCTCGTAACATCTGTAACGCTATACAACCAGAGACTACCGATTCCTTTGGCCGAACCGTTAAGGCAAGTAATGAAAAAATTAATCATTAGATCAATAGTATATCACCTTTTTCCTTAGATGAAAATTTCAACGCAAAATAAAAAAATGTCATAATTTGCTAGAATATAATATAAATAGTAGAAAAGTAATTTATATTTTGCTAAAATAATGCTATAAAAATATTTCTTGGGAGAATGAAGTATGGATAAAGTAGTAATAATTGGAGGAGGAATATCCGGGCTTTCTGCTGGGTATTTTGCATTAAAAAAAGGGTATGAAGTTACAATTGTTGAAAAAAACTCTCATGCTGGAGGTTTATGTACAAGTTGGTATCGAGGTAATGTGCTAATTGATGGGTGCATACACTGGATCTCGGGCTGCAAAGATAGCAATATGGCACCTTTATATAAAGAGCTAGGATTGATTGATGAAAATAATTTAATAGAACTTCCATATTTTTTTAAGTTTTATTATGATGGAAAAGAAATTACAATTCATAGAGATATTAAAAGATTAAAAGAGGAATTAACAAGCATTGCACTGCCTGAGGATAAGAAAAAGGTTGATTTATTTTTTCAATATTTAATGAAGCTAAATGGTATGCCACTATATACAGAAATGCCTTTTTCAATCATGACAAAGCTTCAAATGATAAGCATAATAAAAAAATATCTACCATACGCATTTATTTGGAATAAGCTTTCTAAAATATCAATTTTAGAATATGCAAATTCTTTTAAATCAAAATATTTAAGAAAATTATTTTTATCATTTATGCCAAGCCATTTTTCAGCATCATATTTGATTGGAGTATTTTCATTATTTGTTAATGGTAATGCTGATATAGTAAATTTATCTAGTCAGGATTTTTCAAATAAGCTTTTAGATAAATTTTTAAGCTTAGGTGGAAAAATTGTTTATAACGAAGAGATAAAAAGCTTAAAAATAGAAAATGATAGAGTTATATCTGTTTTAGGTGATAATGAGTATAAAGCAGACTATTTTATCAGTGCTTGTCCTCTACCTTATTTTTACCTTAATGTTTTACCTAAAAAATACCATTTAGAGTATACAGATAATGTACTTTCTAATTTGGAAAAATATCCGATAATATCAACATTTTATGTAGCCTTTAGAGTTGATGAGGCATATACTAAAGAAATTCCACATTATTTTATCATTAATATTCCTGGAGGATTTCATTGTGGAGAATCAGTTAATGATTCAATTGGGTTTAGAAGCTATCCGCATTTAAGAAACGAGGATGGTTCGCAAACTGTAATTTGCTTAATAGATCAATGTGCGCATGATTTTAAATATTGGCAGTGGGAAAAAGAAAATGGAAGATATGAAAGGCGTAAGAAAGATTATGCTAATGTAGTATTAAAACATTTGCTTAATTGGGACAATTCCTTAAGGGATTATATAAGTATAGTCGATATCGCAACACCTTTAACGTTTAATAAATTTACGAATGCATATAATGGAGCTTACTTATCTCATATGACTACTCCTCATTCGGGAAGAAGATCTTTTGAGATAAAGGCTTCTGGTTTAGACAATCTATATTTAGCTAGTCAATGGGTTGAAACCCTTGGTGGAATACCAACCGCAATCTCCCAAGGCCTTTTTGCAGTACAAACTATGGAGTATTATAAAAGGCAAAAAGAAAAAGAATAAAATATTTATTATTGGATTTGGAGAATTAAAAATATAATAGAGAAATCTTAAAATGGTTTAATATTATTGAAATAACTTCTAGATTTTCAAAATGATAGACTAAAAGAAATTTACAATTACAGTTATAAAGTAAAATTTTTTTGAATATAGATTGGAGAATAGATATTATGGGATATATAATGGATTTAAGAAAAATTGTTGGGCATAGAACTTTGTTAATGCCGTGTGCTGGTGTTATTATTGGTGATGGTAAAGGGAATGTTTTATTACAATTAAGAGCTGATGATAACACGTGGGCAACGCATGGAGGAAGTATAGAGCTTGATGAACGTGTTGAAGATGCAATGTTAAGAGAAGTTAAAGAAGAGATAGGCTTGACAGTTTTAGATTATACACTCTTAAATATATATTCTGGCCCAGAATATCATAATGTTTATCCAAATGGTGATGAAGTATCTTGTATTGACATAGTTTACTATACTAATAAATATGAAGGAGAAATTTGCCTTCAAGAAGATGAAGTAAAACGTGTGAAATGGTTTAATAAAGATAGTCTTCCTGAAAACATAAGTGAAAGAACAAGGACGTGGTTAAAAGAGTATTTTTCTCGCGTTGAATAATTCATATTTATTTTGTTTGTCCTTATCGCTATAATGAAGTAGGATAATTATAGGGTGAATAAAGCCATCTAACACCATCTTAGAAATAACGGTGACTCGGCTTTAAGTATGTATAGGTTTCTTATTTATGGCTATGAGATGCGTATATTAATCTGCTATTTATTTTACCAGATTAATTCAGGGTAAATTTTTATGATTTATCCTCTTTTTGTTTTATGTTTTGTATATGAATGAGTGCTATAAGTTATAAGATTGGGCTAAGGTTGTATAATATATTCCATAGTTCCTTTTACGAGATTTTACTTATGCTACCACGCAATAAGCACGCCCGGACTTGCCTTTCGTTAGCAAGGTCTGGTCTGGTTACCAGCGCTGGGTAAACGTCGTAATGTCTTTATAGGGCACAAGAAAAACCTTGATTGTACTTGGTGCTAACAATTGTCTCGCTTTTGAGTACATATTTAATCCCATGTAAAGAACATTATTTCTTTACAAATATTTTGTATCATATATTTAATATAAAATAAAGAAATATATCTTGACAATGTCAAGTATTTAAGTTATTATGTATTTGATGACAGTGTCAAGATTGGAGGGGATAGTATGGATAATACATATCATAAGACAAATCTAAAAGAAGAACTGATAAAAAACACAATAGAGATTATTGCAAAAGAAGGAGTTAAATCAGTTTCTATGAGATCATTAGCATTAAAATGCAATGTTTCAAGGCAAGCACCATATAGTTATTTTAAAAATAAAGAGGATATGTTACAAGCTGCAAGTGATTATGTCTCTAACTTATTTAGCGAATATTTATTAAAATCTATTGAAGGATTAGATAGACATGATCCTAAAACCTTAAATACAACGGGTTATGCATATATAAACTTTTTTAAAGAGAATCCTTATTATTTTGATTTTATTTATAATAACGGACTTTTTGATATAGTTGTAACATTAGATGAGGCTCCTGATAATTTTAAACCCTTTGATGTTTTTAGAATGATTTGTGCTGAGCTTACAGAAATATATCATATGCCCAAATCTCTAGGTCTTGCAAATTTAGTTAGATGTTTTAGTATAGTCCATGGTGCTGCAATGCTAGTGTCATCTAAAAATGTTAAATTTGATAATCTTGATGTATGTTTTAGTCAATTATTTAATTTTAGTGGGAGAGAACAAATATAATGAGAGAACTAATTAAAAAGTATCCAGTCATCAGCTCAATATTATTTTTTGTTCTTACTATTATGATTCCTTGGGCTATATTGTTTCCTTTGTTCAATGATTTACCATATTATTATGGATATGTAATAAAGTATGCACTTACTTTAATATTATCAGTATTAGCTACTTTGTTTATTTATAAGAAAGTACCATTTTCACTTAAGAATAAGAATTATTTAAAAGGATTATTCTCGTTTGGAATGATAGGCCTCATATGTGCATTTATTGCGTTCTTTTGTAGTATGTCAAAAATAGATAGGAGAACAAACTTTAATGAAGTATTTAGTTTTGTAATGTATATTTTGTTTGTAGCATTAAGTGAAGAGTATCTCTTTAGAGTGTTAATACTAGGTATTTTATTGAATAGATATGGCCATGATAAAAAGAAAGCATTATTATGTGTGATGATATCTTCAGTTATATTTGGATTGAGACATTATATAAATTTAATAACAATGCCCAATACAGTGATTTCTACAACAGGACAGGTATTATTCACTTTTATGGCAGGTTTTTATTTATCATGTATATATATTAGAACGAAGAACATATACATATGTTTAACAATTCATTTTTTAGAAGATATATTTACAATGTGTTGGCTATTATTTTCAAATGATGCGTTCAATAATCAAAATGTAGATGGTAATCTTTTGAATACAACAATGCTTGTACTTGTACATATTATATATGTGATTGCTGGAATATTTATGATCAAGGATAAAAGATATGAATATGAGAATATAATGGAGGTTTAGATGAGGAAATTATTTATATATTATAGTTTTACAGGTAATGGAAAAATTGTTGCAGATGCTTTAAAAAACATGGGCTATGAAATTAGAGAAGTAAAAGCACTAAGGAATCTTCCAAATAACTTCTTTTTAAGAATGATGATTGGGGGAATGCTTTCTTTGTTTAATCATAAAGCAAAACTTCTAAATTATAATAACGATATATCTGATTATGATGAGATTGTAATTGGTTCACCAATTTGGAACGGAAGACTATCTTGTCCTATTAATACAGTTTTAAAAAAGACAAATTTAGAGAATAAAAAAGTCAAATTTATTTTATATAGCGGTGGAGGAGAAGCAATAAAGGCAACATCAAAACTTAAAACTAAGTATAATTGTGAAGTTATATCTATAAAGGAACCAAAGAAGAATAAAGATTTAGTAGGAGCTTTGAACTTAGATAAATAATACTATATTAAATAATAGCATTAACATATGATGCAAATGTTAACTTTCATATACTATTATTAAAAAAATGGTACGTTTTATGCTGACTATTATTTTCAACTGTATATAATAAAACATTTAAAACAGCATTGGATTATTAAATAGTGAGGTTATGAGTTTTTCAATCTAGATAAACTCATTTTTTATAACTGGTAAATGCTACTATATGAATATTTTCATTCATTCGTTCATATATATTACTAAGGAAAGTAGGAGATTATATGAATAATGAAAAGCTAAATGATATAGTAAAAAGACTTCATGGGGATTTCTTTATTTCTTGTGTCGGCCCTGTTAGGTCAGGTAAATCAACTTTTATCAATAAATTTATGAATATAAAGATATTACCATATATAGATGATGAATATCTTAAAAATAAAATAGTTGATGAATTACCTCAAACTGCTGCAGGAAAACAAATAATGACAGTAGAACCAAAGTTTGTACCATCAGAAGCTATTAATGTTAATATTGGAGACATTAATATGAATTTAAGAATGGTAGATTCAGTTGGCTTTGTCATGGAAAATGCTTTAGGATATGAATCTGATGATGGACCAAGACTTGTAAAGACTCCTTGGTTTGAAGAATCCATTGAATTTAAAGATGCTGCTAGAATTGGAACTCAAAAAATAATGGAAAACCATTCTAATTTAGCAGTTGTACTAACATCAGATGGATCATTTTCTGAATTTACAAGAGAAGATTACGAGAAGGTTGAAGATGAAATCATCCAGGAGATGAAATCACTTGGAAAACCATTTGTAATTGTATTAAATACAAAAAATCCAAAAACTGATTCAGTTTTAAAAACAGTTGAAGAACTATCTATAAAGTATAACGAAAGTGTTTATGCTTGTAATGTAGCTAAAATGACAGAAGATGATATTAATGAAATATTAAGTAGAGCATTAGATGAATTCCCAATTGAAAAGCTTAATATAACACTTCCAAGTTATTTAGATTGTGTTGGAGATGAAATATCACTTAAGGCTGATATCTTGACCTTAATTGATACAAAGGCTTATGAATTTAAAAAGATAAAAGAGGTTACTAAATTAAGTGATTCTTTAAAAGAAAATGAAAATGTAAAGGATATTACATTAGACCTAGACGGTGCTGATGTAACAATTAAGATTGAACTTAAGGATGAATGCTTACACATGTTAATTAATGAGCTTGCGGATACCGAAATAGTAAGCCAAGATGATTTAATTAAAACACTATATAAAGGGCATAGTGCAATGAAAATGTATGATGAGGTTGGTAGTGCACTTAAATCATGTAAAGAAACAGGATATGGAGTTGCAATTCCATCACTTGTAGATATGAAGATGTTACCACCAACAGTCATTAAGCAAGCAGGACGCTATGGAGTAAAAGTAGAGGCTATAGCTCCATCAATCCATCTAATAAAGGTCGATGTAAAATCAAGCTTCTCACCAATTATAGGTTCACTTGAACAATCAAAATCGTTAATAGAATCATTAGATAATGATCAAGATAATATTTGGGATAAAGAGATATTTGGAAGAAGAATATCTGAAATAGTAAATGATGGAATTAAGCAAAAGATTTACTCACTTCCAGAAACCTCAAAAGAAAAGCTTAAGGATGTAATGAATAAATTAATTAATTCGAATAGAAATAGCTTAATAGCTATAGTACTTTAATGAATGTACCGAAAACGGTACATTTTAATCTTTATATGGGAATTATAAATTATATAAATTAATTCATTAATATGTTTGAAAAAGCATACTTTAAGTATCGACAAATAGATAAAAGATTTTTATTGTTATAAGTTTATTAAACTATTATAATTTAGCTAGATATTAGCTTTATAAAAATTATTACGGATGTATGTATAAATTAAATGAAGTAGTAGAAATTTTATGGATAAGATGCTAATAGTTGTCTAGTTTTGTTTAAATGATGTTATTGTAATGTTTTAATATGAAAGGAAAACTATAATGAAAAAGAAATTATTATTTTAGTACTTGACATATTATTTTTAGTAGGTTGTAATGTAGATAAATAGTTCATCAACGGATAACCAACTAGATTCATCTCAAAATATACCATCATATACTAACCCTATTGTTTATGATGTTTTTACACAAACTATTATTGTTAACGGAATTAGATATGACATGATTGTAGATTTAACAAACTCATTAAATTATAAGCTAAATTAATTGATAGGTCATATAAGGGTCTTTATCCAGTTTTAATTCCTGTTATTGGTAATTCTATATAGAGTTAGAGTGCAAATAATGTGATATTCAACAACAAGTTATTGGTGGCTACGTTCACCTGGCTACTAAGCCTCTGACGGTGCTTTTGATGTAAATAGTAATGGATGCCATCTAGGAAACTATGTGGACAATACTGAAAACGGTGGCCGTGTTGCTTGCTAGATTAATCTTTAAAATAAATATACTAACTGTTATTTACAAAAACGAATAAAATCACAGAAGTATTTTAACCAGATTAGTGCTATGCTGTTATTTATAAAACGTTTATATTTTATAATGCTATGGCATATAATTCTTTTTATTCTTTCAATCAAAAATTTACAAAAGTCTGTATAAAAAAGCGTAAATTGTTCGAAAAAAGTCGGTACCAAAAAGTGTATGATAAAAAACATCCAAGATATAATCTTATCGATAAGAAATTAAAAATTTTAGAAATGACTATTCACCTTAGAGTTTTATATTTATTTTAAATATATAGAAAATCAAAGGTGATTTATTTAAAAATTTAATTAAGACCAAAGTACAATGAAAATGAATTAAGAGGTGAATTGCTTTATGCTAGAATACATTACGGATCATTATATATTCACATATAAGGAAATGTCATTAGCTGAAAAAGATATAAAATTAATTGCAAAAGAACAGGAAAATTGTTTTCAAAGAATATGTAGTGTATTAAAGATAAATTTTTTTGATAAGATCCATTATTATTTATTAGATTCACCTGAAGAAGTAGGGAAATTATATGGGGATAATGAACCAATAAATGGATTTGCAGTATGGGGAGAAAATAAGATTTATGCTGTCTATAATGATGATATAAAATGTATTGGCCCTCATGAAGATACACATTTAATTTCATTTGCTATTAACGCACCTAAATCTGATTTTATAGTAGAAGGTTTAGCAATGTATTTTGATGAAAAGTGGTGGAATGTAGATAATGATGAATGGGCATCGTATTATAAAAATGTTATTCATGAATTGTCAATTTGTAAATTATTAGATAATCAACAATTTGATATGTATGGTTGTGAAATAACGTATCCAATTGCAGGAGCTTTTACAAAATTTTTAATTGATAAGTATGGGATTAATAAATATCTTTTGTTGTACAAGTATGATGGTACAGATTATGGGGATGCGATTAAAGATATTTATGGACATTCAGCGTTACAAATAGAAATCGAATTTTGGAATAAAATTGAATCAGTAGATTTTAATCAAATTATGCTTAAGTCCTTACTTGAAAAATACAAATAAAGCAGTTATTAAGTAAGCATAATATTATGATGTTATATTGTTATTTTTCAATGTTAATCATTAATAGAATCTCTAGATAATGATTAGGACAATATTATGTATTATACTTCTTGGATGTTCATTACCATAATCTCTACAAATGATGTGAGCTTGTTTTTACTATATGTAGAAATGATATGATCAGTTTTAATAATGTGTTTTTTTAATAACACTCTATATTTTTTACTCTTTCACCCAAATTTTTACATAAGTATTATAAAAATATAGCAATATAAAACAAGAATGTATACACAAAATACAAAGCCATTTGTAATTCGTGTATATTTTCATTTAAAATGATCATTTTTCAACAAATTATGATACGGAATGCGTTAAAATTTGTTGAATTTTTTTTATAAATGATATAATATTGAATAAAAAAGTAAGTGTTTTATCCAATATGTTTTATGCAGTTACATTTATATTAACAATGCTAAATTAGGAAATAATTGTATGAAATCAAAAAATAATAATAGCATTTTTATAATGTTTTAAATAAACAAGAAATGGAAAACTTGTAATATTGTGCAATAAAAATTATAACAAGAAAAAGATACGAGGGAGGTTTAGTCATGAAAAAGGTAGATTCTAATGAGTTTTATAATTCAAAAGAAAATAATCAAATAAATGAATATAAACCATTCTCTGCTGAACAATATTATACATTTGAACACTCATCAACCCCACCTGAAGAGTCTTTATTTAATGAAGAGAACATTGGGAATACTCAAAATGCCCAAGGTTCTAATGCGTATGGTAATAATGGCAATAATAGTGACTCTAAATTAGACAATTTGCAGCGTCAAACAAACAATTTTAATCAAAATACATCTCAAGATGTTAGTTCACCTACAACTACAACCGCTAGCACTAGTTCTGCCTCAGCCTCAACAAGCTCCGCTGCATCCACTGCATCAACATCTACTGTAGCTACTGCAACAGCTTCTGTAGCCTCAGTAGCCACAACAGCAGTTGTTGCGGTAGTAGCTGTAACAGGTTTGTTTTCTGCACCTAAAAATTTTATAGATGTTGATTGTGGTATGGATTATTCAAAACTTACAATTAACGTTGATAAAATGATAAAAGAAGATGCTGAAATTCATAACTTTTCCGCCAATGATTTTCAGATTAAGTTTTCAAAAGGTGATGAGACGATAGTTATTGATTTAACTAGTGGTAATCAAACATATTTAATAACTGGTCTTTCTCCAAACGAAACTTATTCATACGATATATTTTGTAAAAAAAGTTTTGGAGGTAATAATCAGATTTACTATTCTGATCAGGTTACTACCTCTGATGTTAGTGATCCAACAGGAATTTATGATGAATTAAATAATAGTATAATATACGATAGCGATACAAAAACAGCTACAATTAATTATTCGATTTACTTATCAGATTATG
>CAMEKY010000069.1 GCA_945921565.1 uncultured Clostridium sp.
TTCAATAAATATTACAACGCCATCAGAAATACAAGAAAAAGCCATTCCTGCTATGCTTAGTGGTGTCGATTTAATTGGTCAAGCTCAAACTGGTACAGGAAAAACATTTGCTTATGGTATTCCAGTATTAATGAATACAACAATGCAAAGATTCGAAACGCTTATTTTATGTCCAACTAGAGAACTATCTATTCAGGTTGCAAAGGAATTAAAAAAATTAATTGCCTATAATCGCAGGATTAAGATAGCTACTATCTATGGTGGAGAATCATATGAAAAGCAAATTAGAGAGCTTAAATCAAACCCTCAAATAGTAGTTGGAACTCCAGGTAGAATTATTGATCACATGGAGAAAAAGACTCTTGATTTTACAAACTTGAAAACTTTAGTTTTAGATGAAGCAGATGAAATGCTTAAAATGGGATTCCAAGAAGAATTAGAAACAATTTTAAAGGATACACCTCAATCACGTCAAACAGTTTTATTTAGTGCTACTATGCCTAGCTTTATTAAAAAGGTGGCATTAAATTATCAAAATAATCCCAAGCATATTATTATTGAAAAGAAGACATTAACGGTTGATACTATTGAGCAGGATTTATATTATTGTAAGCGCGAAAGCAAAATAGATTTATTGCAAAGAATACTTGATTTATATTCATTTAAATCGTGCATAGTATTCTCTAATACAAAAAGCAAGGTTGATGAAATAGTATCATTTTTACAAAAAAATAAATATTTAGTAGATGGTCTTCATGGTGATTTGAAGCAATCTGTAAGAGATAGAGTAATGAATTCCTTTAGAGAAGGAAATATAAACATACTTGTATGTACAGATGTAGCTGCAAGAGGAATTGATATTAAAGGACTTGAAGCAATTATTAATTATGATTTACCTAAGGAGGACGAGGTTTATGTCCACCGCATCGGAAGAACAGGTAGAGCAGGGGCAATGGGTCATTCGATTTCATTTGCGACTGAATCTGAGCGTAAGAAGGTTGGATTTATCGAAAAATTTACAAAAAGTGGAATGAAAGAATGTCCTATTCCTACTAAGGAAGATATTATAGTTTCCAAAATGAATAAATATTATAGAAGTATTTGTGAACATTTAAATGATTCTATTACACCTAATATTGGATTAATTAATAAGCTTGCAAAATTAGATACAGAACCAGCTAAGCTGATTAATGCACTTATTTCTTTATCTTTTGATACAACCACAAAGGATTATAAGGAAATATTTGTTGCAAAGAAAAAAAGTGAGATAAAAAAAGTTGATTCAAAGAAACAAACCTCATCAACACCTAAAAAATATGTATATGCCCATTTAAATATTGGTAAAAAAGAATTATTGCGTCCACAAATTTTAGTGTCCCTAGCATCAAGAGTTGCAGGAGTTAGAAAAGAAAACATTGGTGATATTGTCATTCGTAAGTCTGGAACTAACATTGAAATAACTAAGCAAGCATATAATTATCTAATGAAGCTTGAAGGTAAGGAATATAATGGTACGCGTATTCATATCAAAAAAGTAAAATCATTAGAAAGCGAAAAAGACTAGCGAAAGGCTGGTCTTTTTCATAGTTGTAAGTTTTGAAGTATGTGTGAAAGGGAGAAAAGAAGTATAGATAACTTTTACTTCAATGAAGAACAGGGGGGATTCTTCAGCGATATTTCTATCGCACTTATATTATGGATGAATAAATACATTATATACATAAAAAATAAAAAAAATTTAATAAAGCGTATTTTGTTTTTTTAAGGAAGAATATATGCTATAATTTATGAGAAATATGGAGGTATGTTATGTTTAGATTGTATAAAAAATATCTCAAGAAAAATATCCATTGGGTTATAATTGGACCTATTTTCAAATTGCTAGAGGCAGTGTTTGAATTAGCTGTTCCATTAATAATAAAAAATATAATTGATAAAGGTATAAACGGAGGCCTTGGCAAAGACTATATTTTTAAGCAAGGAGTTTTACTTCTGATCTTTGCATTTACAGGATTATGCTCTACCTTGGTTTGTCAGTTTATTGCATCACGCGTATCACAACGCTTTGGTACAGATGTAAGAAACGATTATTTCAAGCATATTAATACATTATCATTTAAGGAGCTTGATTATTTAAGTGCATCAAGCATTATTACTAGACAAACAAATGATATCTATAATGTTGAAAAATCTGTTGCGATGCTAATAAGACTAATAATTAGAAGTCCATTTATTGTTATAGGTGCAACAGCATTAGCATTCTATATTGATATGATTATGGGACTAGTATTCTTAATTACAGGCATTTTATTGTTTACTGTATTTTTCTTAATTATGAAGAAAACTTATCCAATTAATAAAAGTGTTTCTAAGTCTTTAGATAAGGTTTCAACTGTAACTATTGAGAATTTAGATGGTGTTAGACAAGTTAGAGCATTTAGAAAAGAAGAGTATGAAATTAATAGATTTAATTGTCAAACAGATGATTTATCGAACAAGCAGCTATCTTTAGGCAAAATCAATTCATTATTAAATCCATTAACATTTATTATTGTTAATGCTGCAATAATACTTGTTATGTACATTGGAATGTATAAAATAAAGAAATTATCTCTTTCTTTAGGTGACATTCAAGCATTAATAAATTATCTAAATCAAATATTAGTTGCGATAATCGCTGTAACAAACTTAGTTACAATTTTTACAAAGGCTGCAGCTTCATCATCAAGAATAAATGAGGTTTTTGATTTAGAATCATCAATTAAGGATGGTAAGTATGACACTGGCTTAAATAGCGAATATGCATTTGAATTTAATAATGTTACATTTGGATATAATGAAAAAGCAAACCCAAGTATAGAAAATGTATCATTTAAGGTCAAAAAAGGTCAAACAATAGGTATTATTGGTGGTACAGGTTCTGGAAAATCAACAATTGTAAATTTGTTAAATAGATTTTATGATCCTACGGGTGGAGAAATTTTTTTAGATGGTAGAAATATAAAGGATTATAAGATGTCATTTGTTAATAATAGCATTTCTACAGTATTACAAAAATCCGTTTTGTTTAACGGTACAGTAAAGGAAAATTTACTTTATGCCAACGAAAATGTAACTGGTGAAGATATTAATAAAGCTTTAAATATTGCCCAAGCTTCATTTTGTATGGATATGCCAGAGGGTATTAATTCAACAGTATTACAGGGTGGAAAGAATTTAAGTGGAGGTCAGCGTCAGCGCTTATGTATCGCAAGAGCAATTCTAAAGGATAGTCCAATAATAATATTAGATGATTCCTCATCAGCTTTAGATTATCAAACAGATTATAAACTAAGGACTGCGATAAAAACACTAAACAAGACAACAGTTATTATCTCTCAAAGAGCATCTAGCATTGCCTATGCAGATATGATAATAGTTTTAGATGGTGGTAAGGTAGATTCCATTGGTACTCATCAAGAATTGATAAGAAGCTCTTCACTATATAAAGAGATTTGCTTAAGTCAGGAAATGAATATTGAGGAGGAAATAGCATGAAGAACAAACAATTAATTAAACGAATTGCAACATATTTTCGTCCCTACGCCTTGTTAGCTATTTTTGCGTTCATTTCAGCTATTATTTATGTTTTTTCAACACTATTTGCACCTATATTAGTAGGATATATTATTGATGAGCTTGATGTTTTGGTAGATAATAATATATTAAATAATCAATTTTATATTTACTTATATTCATTAATTGGTACTGTAGCACTTGGCGCCTTTTTTGGATATATAATGTCATATTTATTATCAAAGCTAGCCTACTTAATGATGAGAGATTTACGTAAGGATGCATTCTTTAAAATTAATAAGCTTCCAGTATCATATATTGATTCTCATTCGCATGGAGACTTATTATCAAGAATTATTTCGGATATTGATACAGTATCAGAAGGATTACTTCAAACATTTACTGAGGCTGTAACAGGTATCATTACTATAGTAGTAACTCTTGTATTTATGTTAACCCTAAATTATAAGATTGGATTAATAGTCGTAGCTTTAACCCCTCTTTCCTTAATAGGTGCGACATTTATTGCTAAAATGAGTTTTAAAACATTCAAAAATCAAGCTCAAGCTCGTGGAAATTTAACAGGCTTTGTTAATGAAATGGTTGAAAATCAGCAGGTTGTAAAAGCGTATGGATTAGAACATAAGAACATCAAAAGATTTAATGATCTAGATGATGAGCTATATACATATGGAGTAAATGCTCAGTTTTATTCGTCACTTGCTAATCCAACTACTAGATTTGTCAATGCTATAATATATTTAGTTGTAGCTACATATGGTGCAATTAGTGTAGTATCAGGCTCATCAGCTTTAACGGTTGGTAAGCTATCAATTTTCTTGTCATACGCATCATCATATACAAAACCGTTTAATAGTATATCTTCAGTTGCTGCAGAGCTTCAAAATTCATTTGCATCATTAAGGCGTATTTGTGAATTCTTAGATGAGGCAGAAATTCCAAATGAGGATGGTCTAGCTGTTGTGTCTAATATTGAAGGAAATATTTCATTTGACAATGTAGAATTTAGCTATACTAAGGAGCATAAGCTTATTGAAGATTTTAGTTTATCATGTAATAAGGGTGAACAGATTGCAATAGTTGGGCCTACTGGTTGTGGGAAAACTACATTGATTAATCTACTAATGAGATTCTATGATATTAATAGTGGAGATATTTATATTGATAATAAAAGTATTTATCAAATAAAGCGTAAGAGCATTAGAGAACATATGGGAATGGTTTTACAGGATACTTGGTTATTTGAAGGAACTATTTATGAAAACATTGCCTATGGCAAAGAAAATGCTACAAAAGAGGAAGTCATTAGTGCTGCTAAAAAAGCATATGCTCATGATTTTATAATGCAGCTAAAAGATGGTTATAATACAAAAGTTTCCAATACAGATGGTATGTCAATTGGGCAAAAACAGCTTTTATGTATTGCAAGACTAATGCTTAGACTACCAAATGTATTAATATTAGATGAAGCTACATCTAATATTGATACTAGAATGGAAATAATGATTTCTAAAGCGTTTAAGGAAATGATGAAGGGAAGAACTACTTTTATTATTGCCCATAGATTATCAACAGTAAAGAATGCTGATAAGATTATTGTAATGAAGGATGGACATATAGTAGAGGTTGGCCGCCATGATGAATTAATTGCTAAAAATGGCTTCTATACATCAATTTATAATTCTCAGTTTCAAGTAAAGTAGTCATTTTTAAGATGATTACTTTTTCTTTAATTTTCTAAATATAGCTAAAATATGACGGCGTTTTATTAATCTACAGTTTTTTTTGAATGAAGATTTTTAGAACATCTGTCGAAATGATATTTTATTGGTATAAATTATTGTAAAATATATTTGGTGATAGGATGGGGCTAGAAGTGAATATGTGTATTAAGCAAGATACTGTTTTTACAAGATTCAAGGGCGAACTTGATGAAATGTCTGTTTCAGATATTAGAAAGAAACTGTCGGATATTTTAAAGAAATATAATGTCAAGAATATTGTATTTAATTTACACGATTTAAGCTTTATGGATTCCACGGGGATTGGTATGATTATTGGTAGATATAATCAGGTAAAGGAAAAAGATGGGAAAATAATATTATGTGAGTTAAATCAAAATATTGAGCGAATAATTCTAATGTCAGGTTTACTAAAAATATGTACATTAAGAGATTCAGAAGCTTCTGCAAGGTGGTTTTTAGGTTTATGAAGGAATTAACGATAATTTGTAAAAGTGAGCTTGAATCAATATCTAATGTAAGAGGAATGGTGGCTTCACTCCTTGCAAATAAGAATCAAACAATTACATTTATAAATGAAGTCAAAACAATTGTATCAGAAGGAATAACTAACGCTATTATTCACGGCTATAATGAGGAAGATGATAATGATATTATTATTAAGGTTAATAGTAATGATGAAGGAATTTATATTTCGATTCAGGATTTTGGTAGGGGAATAGAGGATGTTGAGCAAGCAAAAGAGGTTTTGTTTTCAACAATGAAGAGTAAAGACAGAAGTGGACTTGGTTTTACAATTATGGAATTATTTTCGACAAAATTTAATGTAATATCAACACTTGGAAAAGGAACAAAGCTGGAAATGTTTAAAGAATGGGAATAAATTACATTATTTTGTCAAAAATAAATAATGGTGATAATTTGTTAATAAATAGAAATCAATATAAAGCCTTAACAAAAGAAAAAAAAGATTACAAGGTAATCTCAATTAATTGTTTAAAGGCTTTTTTTACAGGAGGATCTATTTGCCTTGTTGGGCAAGTATTATTAAATTTTTTAGAGAAATATTTTGAGCAAAAGCTTGCGATAAGTGTAATGCTACTTACATTTATTGTTCTTGCATCATTTTTAACGGCAATTGGAGTTTTTGATTATATTGGACAATTTGCGCACGCAGGAACAGTTATACCAATTACAGGCTTCTCTAATTCAATGACATCATCAGCCTTGGAATATAAAAGTGAAGGCTTTTTGTTAGGAATAGGCGCTAATACGTTTAAGCTTGCAGGATCTATTATTGTACTTGGAACATTCTTTGGTTATTTAGTTGGATTAATTAAATATTTATGGAGTCTAATATGAGTGTAATTGAATTTAAGGATGTTTATAAAACCTATAACCCTATGGAAATGTATTTTGATAAAAAATATGATGATTTAAGAATTGGGATGCAAAGCTTTGAGAAGGCTGAAATGAAAATGATGGATGATGCTATAAAAATAATATTGAAAAAAACAAAGTACACCATTGATTCAATTGGCTGTGTTTTTTCTGGGGATTTAATTAATCAAAATATAATAACAAATTATACATTAAGAAATTATGAAGTTAGAGTATCTGGACTATATAGTGCATGCTCAACATCATGTCTTTCTATGATAATTGGGTCATTATTTGTATCGCATACAAAAAAACCTGCGTTATGCTTGATTAGCTCTCATAATGCCACATCAGAGCGTCAATTTAGAAATCCAAACGAATATGGCGGTGCAAAGCTTGAAACATCAACTAAAACAGCAACTGGAGCAGGAGCACTTATTTTAACTTGCGAAAAAAGAAAAGTAAGAATAAAAAAAGCCTTAATTGGCAAAATCATAGATATTGGTTTAAATAGACCTGATGATATGGGACGTGCAATGGCACCTGCTGCATGCGAATCAATTTTAGAATTTTTAAAGGAAACGAATACAACACCCAAAGACTATGATTATATTTTAACTGGTGATTTGTCTAAATATGGCTCAGATATTGTATTAAAGTTGCTTGAGAAGAATTATGGCTATGTGGATAACTACAATGATTGTGGAATGATGCTGTATGATGCAAGTCTTAAGGTTTATTGTGGAGGGTCTGGCTGTGCATGCTTGCCACTTGTTAGTTATGGATATATTTTTAATCAACTTAGTGAAGGAAAAATAAATAAGGTACTATTATGTGCAACAGGGGCATTAATGAATACAACCATGACTCTTCAAAAGGAAAGTATTCCTGCAATTTGTCATGTTGTAGAGTTGGAGAGTGTAAAATGATATATTTTTATGCATTTTTAATTGGTGGAGCAATATGTTTAATCGGTGAGCTATTAATTGAATTTTTCCACCTTACGCCAGGTCATATTACTAGCCTATTTGTAATAATTGGAGCTTTTCTTGAATTATTTGATATATATGATAAATTGGTCAGTATTGCAGGAGCAGGAGCATTACTTCCAATAACTAGCTTTGGCCATAGCTTAGCCCATTCTGCATATGAGGGAGCTTTAAGCCAAGGATTTATTGGATTAAGTCAGAGTTTGTTTTCAACTACATCTAATGGGATTGTCTATGCCATTGTATGTGCAGTATTATTTGGTTTAATTTTTAAACCAAAGGGATAAAAAAATGAAGCCGTCTTGGGAGGAGACGACTTCGAAAGGGAGAGTAGTAATTGAGTAATTACCAAGGATAAGATGAGAGTCTTACCCTTATTTATATTCTAGCACAAATGATTAGAATTTGTAAACTACTAAAATGAAAAAAATATTTTTTATTGAATGAGTTGTTTTTGACAAAAAGGGTACTGCGTTATATAATAGTAGCAGTTTATGGGTGATTTTATGAAAAATTATTTAAAAACAAATCATATATTTGTAATTTTAGGCTATGCAGCTGCCCTATTATTTGGGAATTTACTTGCAATAGTCATTTTTACAGGTATTGCATCAGCTAAATATGATATAACGGTTTCACAAATAATGAATATGCTATCTAATAAAGATATATCTGAATTAAACCAAATTGAACATGATTGTTATTATTTTTGTCAATCATGGATTAACTTTTTTACATATTTCACGATTATTATATTAGTATTATTCTTTGCTCGTGGGTTTATGAAAACTGATTTCTTAAAAATAAAGGAATATAAAAAAAAGAATTTTAGATATTTATTATACTCTATTTTAGGGTTTGGATTATTATATGGTTCTTCAGTTTTGTTTTCATGGCTTGTTAGCTTAGTATCAAAAACAACCTCAAGTCAAAATCAAATTGGAATTGAGGGAATGATATTAAATGGGTATGCGTTTATTACATTTATAACAATATTCCTACTAGCTCCTATTGCAGAGGAATTAGTATATCGTAAAGCTATATTTAAGTTTTTTGATAACAAAAAGAAAAGAATTATTCCAATAGTATTTTCGGCACTGTGCTTTTCGTTACCGCATATGTTAGCCGCTGAGGAATCATTTGTTGTATGGTTATTACTTTTTTTAAGTTATTTTGCTTGTGGTGTTATTTTATCATTAGTGTACGAATTAAGTGATAGAAATGTGTATTATTCAATATTTGCACATATGTTAAATAATTTACTAGCTTTTTTATTAATTGTTTTATAGTAGGTGGGGTTTATGATAAGAATAGGTATGGAAGACTTTGATGTCAAAATATTTGAAAAATTTGATAAAGATTGGGCATTGTTAACTGCTGGTGATATAAAAAATAGGAACACAATGACAGTTTCTTGGGGATTTATGGGTACGCTTTATGGAAAAAGTGTAGTATGTGTATTTGTTAGACCAAATAGACATACATATAGTTTAATGGAAAGTAGTGAAAGATTTACTCTAAGCTTTATGGATGAAAGCTATCGTTCGCAAATGACTTTTATGGGTAGAAATAGTGGCGCTTTAGTAGATAAATATAAAGAAACTGGGCTTGAACCTATATATGATACCGATTCAGGTGTTTCATACATAAAGGGTGCACAATATGTAATGAAATTAAAAAAACTTTACGCAGCGCCATTAAAGGAAGAATACTTTGTTGATAAAAGTTTATTAAAATTTTACAAAGAGGATTTATCTGATTTACATAAAATGTACATTGCAGAGGTAACATCCTTACTAGCTTTGGAGGAAGAATGAGAGCGTCATTTTGCCCGTATTGTGGAAGTAAGCTTACTAAAAAAGAAATTGGGGATGAAGGATTAGTTCCTTATTGTGAAGCTTGCATAAAGCCTATTTTTTCTATTCCTTGTCCTTGTGCTATTATTTTATGTATTAATGAAAATGATGAAGCCATTTTAATTAGACAAAGCTATGGTGATGACCATTATGTTTTAGTAGCCGGATACCTTCAACTGGATGAAAATTTTGAAGAATGTGTTTTACGAGAGGTGCATGAAGAATTAAATTTAGAGGCTACCAATGTGAAATATATTGGATCTTATTATCAAAGTAGTCGGGAAAACATCATGGCTGCATTCGTATGTAATGTTAGTGGGGAAATTGCATTATCTAGTGAAGTTAAAGAGGCACGAAGCTTCCACATTGAAGAGGCAATATTAATGCTTAAAGAAGCTTCTATTGCAAAAAAAGTGGTTGAAGATTACATAAAAATGAATTGAGTCTAGAATGGTATAATTCTAGATTTTTTTTTACATATCTTTTATTTATAAAATGTATTAAAAGTCGAGTGTTTTGTCTTGAAAAAAAGATTAAAATAGTGTACAATAATAAACGTGCTGGAGAAATACCCAAGCCCGGTTGAAGGGATCGGTCTTGAAAACCGACAGGGGATGAAAGTCCCGCGGGGGTTTGAATCCCTCTTTCTCCGCCATATTAGAAACATATCTCTGGTACA
>CAMEKY010000070.1 GCA_945921565.1 uncultured Clostridium sp.
AGGAAATTGTGCCTCAAGCTCATAATATGGCGTGCTAATGAACGCTTCAATTTCATCCTCTAAGTCACATATTAATTTTAACGCAACAGATTGAACACGACCTGCTGATTTACTTTTAATTTTAGATTGTAAAAGTTTGGAAACCTTAAAGCCAATAATTCGGTCAAGTATTCTTCTAGTTTCTTGTGATTTAACAAGATCATCATCAATTTTTCTTGGATGTAAAAATGCTTCCTTTATAGCAGGTTTTGTAATTTCATGAAACTCAATTCTTTCATAATCATCATCTTTAAGACCTAATACTTCTTTTAAGTGATAAGAAATAGCTTCTCCCTCACGGTCAGGGTCTGTTGCTAAATATACATGAGCACCTTTAGCAGCCTTTTTTAGTTCCTTAACCAAAGATTCCTTATTCTTTATTATTATATAATTAGGTTCAAAGTCGTTTTCGATGTCAATTCCTAAACCATCCTTACCTCTTGTAGATAAGTCTCTAATATGGCCAAGGCTTGACATTACCTTGTAGTCACTTCCCATATATGATTCAATTGTTTTTGATTTTGAAGGTGACTCTACAATAATTAAATTTTTCATTAGTACCATCCCCATAAAACATATAATACATTACGAATTCTTTATTGTCAAAGCATTTTTAATAAAGAATACAGACTATTATTATTTTATAATAATAGAAAAAAATTATTAATAAAAAAAGAAAATTCAATTAAGAATCTTCTTCATTTTCGAATAAATCCATTTGTATTTGCTTAGTAAAATGCTTAGATACTGGTGCAAAGCTTCTACGATGAATTTCACAGGGACCGTACTTTTCAAGCATTTCTAAATGCTCCTTTGTACAATATCCTTTGTGCTTAGCAAACCCATAATGAGGGTATTTAATATCCATTTTATTCATAAATTCATCACGAGTAACCTTTGCAACAATTGATGCAGCACCGATTGAAGCTGACAATGCATCACCATGAATAATCGATGTATGAGGTATTTTTAGTTCATGTAAAGGCATCGCATCTATTAATACATGCTCAGGTTTAACACTAAGACCTTCTATCGCCTCAAGCATACCTTTTTTCGTAGCCTCATATATATTTATTTCATCAACAGTTTTCTCATCAATAAATGAAATATTAACCGCAACAGCTTCTTTTAAAATAATTTTATAAAGCTCATTACGCTTTTTTTCTGATAATTTCTTAGAATCATCAATTCCTTTTATCCTTAAATTAATCGGCATAATAACTGCGGCTACTACAACTGGACCTGCGAGAGGACCACGACCAACCTCATCAACACCAGCAATATATTTAACGCCTGAATCCTCTAAGGCTTCCTCATATTGATATAAATTATTTAGTTCCTTATTTAGCTTTTTCAAACGTCATCGCCCCAATCCTATTACTTCTAACGTCGTTTAAAATAATCGTATATACCCTTTCATAATCAAATTCATTTCCTTTTAACAAGCATCCTCTTTTTTTAGCAATTTCTTGAATAATTTGCATACTATCTAAAGCGCTAAAGTCTAAATCATTTAGATTATATCTGTTTTTTAAATACTGAGGATAATTATCCTTTATATAAGTAATACCAAAATTTGCGACCTCTTCGATATCTAATATTTCATCCTTTATTGAACCACATAAGGCTAGCTTTAATCCGACCTCCTGTGATTCAAATTTAGGCCATAGAATTCCCGGTGTATCCAAAAATTGTAATGAATCTGAAATTTTAAGCCAAGATTGACTCTTTGTAACACCTGGCTTATCACCGGTTTTTGCAACCTTTTTACGAGCCATAGTATTAATAAATGTCGATTTGCCTACATTAGGTATACCTAAAACCAATGCTCTAAGTGATTTATTTACTAATCCTTTTTTAGCATATACATCTAGCTTATCCTTTAATATTTCCTTAATAAATGGTTGAATTCTTTTCATATTAAAGCCAGAAATAGAATCAATATCTAATGCATATACATTCTGTGTTGTTAACGTGGAAATCCATTCCTTAGTTTTATTACCGTCCGCCAGTGTAGCTTTATTAAGTAATATTAGCCTAGGCTTATTCTTAAGCATTACATCAATCATTGGATTCTTGCTTGCTAGTGGTATCCTTGCATCTCTTAGCTCCAAAACAATATCAACCAAAGGAAGAACCTCAAGAATTTCTCTTTTTGCTTTAGCCATATGGCCTGGATACCAATTAAATTGTGCTGGTTTTATATTGTTTTCTTCCATATATACTCCTTGTACCTTAATACTATTTTATCTGCTTTTTTGGTAGTCCAATTGATCCATGCTCTGAGTAAAATCTAAAAATAACCTTACCTTCAATATCTGAATTCATTATCGCTCCAATAATTCTAGAATCTGCAGAATTTGAACGATTATCTCCTAAAACAATTGAATAACCTTCAATAATTTTATTATCTTTAAGTATAGATTGACTATTATAGGATGTCATTTTCTCATATTGACTTCCAGAAATGTTGCTTTCAATTAATTCATCGTTGACATAAAATGAATTATTTTGATAATAAACAGTATCCCCGCTTGTAGCTACAATTCTTTTGATAAAGAATCTTTCTTCACTGCTATAATTATAAACATAATCATTCGATACATTAATAATAACTATATCATCTGTCTTAGGAGTGTAAAACAGATGCCATACAAGCAATCTATCACCTGAATAAAATGTATTATTCATTGAGGATCCATCTACAATGGTAGGGCAAAAAACAAATAATACGACAAAGCCTAAAATCGAGATTAAAACACCAGCAAATGAACACATATCATAAAACTGATATATTATTCTTTTTGCCTTATTATTTGATTTTGAAAATAAATAATAGCATACTGTAAGCAAAATATATGCAAGTACAACAAATATTATTATAAAGAATAAATTAGGAGATATCATTGATAAATGAGAAACATTACCTAAAAAAAGTATTGCAAAAATAATAAATAATACTAAGACAAAGCTTTTTATTAATCCATTTTTTATAATTTTTTTAGTTAAAATATTATATGCTTCTTCATTATTTTCCCTTAATAAGGTAGATAATGACTTTTTATTTTTCATAAAAATTATTCAGTCCTTTCAAACATTTCGTTTAACTGTTCAAGTGTAACTAATATTTCTCTACCTTTTGTTCCTTGTTTACCAGAAACAATACCCATTTCTTCTAGTGCTCCAACAATCCTTGATGCCCTATTAAATCCAACATTAAACTGCTGCTGAAGAAGATTTACAGAACATGTTTCTGACTCGATAAAGAATCTTGATGCTTGGTAAAGCATTTCTTCTGATTCTCCATTATTCTGAGCACTACCAAGTTGGTCCTTTTCAAATTTTGCTTTTATATCTTCATGTGTAAATACATATTCAGGAGTAGATTCTGCACGAATGTAATCCGTAACATAATCAATTTCCTCATCAGTAATAAATGCACCTTGCAAACGACGTGGACGATCAAACTCCTTAAGAAGCATATCACCTTTACCAAGTAATGACTCTGCACCACCCTCATCAATAATTGTGAATGAATCTACCTGAGATGTTACCTTAAATGCTACACGAGTTGGTATATTATTCTTAATTGTACCCTTAACAACATCTGTAGTAGGGCGTTGAGTAGCACAAATTAAATGAATGCCTGCAGCACGAGCCTTTTGTGTTAATCTTTGAATAGATTCTTCAACATCTGATGAACATACTTGCATTAAATCTGCAAGCTCATCAATAACAATAACAATATATGCTAATTTTTGTAATGTAGGGTCGTTTAATGCTTTTTCATTATAGTCTTTGATATTTTTTGCACGATTATGAGCAAATGCAGAATATCTTCTTTCCATTTCATCTACGGACCATTTTAAAGCTTGTGATGCCATCTTAGGATCACTAATTACGGGCGTAACTAAATGAGGAAGATCATTATAGGTTATTAACTCAACCTGCTTAGGATCGACTAATATTAGCTTTAAATCATCAGGCTTATTCTTAAGTAATAAGCTTACTAATAAAGTATTGATACATACGGATTTACCACTACCTGTAGAACCAGCTACTAAACCATGTGGCCATTTAGAAATATCTGACGTTATTACGTTTCCATCAATATCCTTTCCAAGTGCGACATTTAAAGGCTTTCCATCTCTAACAAATTCGTCATTAATAATATCACCAAACCATACTGTTAATGAAGTATCATTTGGTACCTCTATACCTACTGTTCTCTTACCTGGAATTGGTGCTTGAATACGTATTGATGTAACACCTAAATTTGCCTGAAACGTATCCGCTAAATTAGCAATTTTTCTAACGTTAACACCATTTTGAAGTAATACTTCATAGCGAGTAAAAGTAGGTCCCTTTGTAAAATTAGTAACCTCACCAGAAATATCAAATGATTGTAATGTATCATTAATTATATCTTTTTTGTCAATTACCCACTGAGGAATTTCTAAATCTGCTTGAGTAGTTCTTTTGAAGCGATCAATAGGTGGAAAAATGTAATTTTTATATGGATTAACACTTGTAGGAATATCTATCTTTGAAGATGAAGATGAGGAAGGTTGATTAGTCTTAAATGAGTTTACCTCTAAAATTTTAGGCTCTTCATTCTGAATCTGTGTGTTTACTGTCTTTTCTTCCTTTTGATATGAAGGAGTAGGTGTTGGATTAAATGGTGTACCCATTTTCTTAACCTCTTCCATTTCTTCCTTTGTTCTTTTTACTATATTAGTATAATTAACCTCTTTAGGAACAGAAAAAAACTCATCATCATCGCTTGAAATTTGGATTGTAGGCTTAAAAGATTCAATTTTTTCATTATCAAATGACATAGAATCCTCTTCCTCATCATCTGCGATATTAAAATCAAATGTAGATGATATTGATTCAGTTGAAGAATCATCAATTTCTTTAATATGATTATTATCTAGTTTTTCTTGTTCTACTTCTTGCTCCTGAGGTTTATTTACATCATTTTTATCCATAAAAAATGAAAACTGCTTTGGTACGTCCTTTGTTACAATTGGAGTTTTTTTATTGATAGTAATTTTCTCACCATATACCTCTTGAGCAGTATTAATATTCATTTGTTGAAACTCAGGAAATTTAGTTCCGTATTGATTAATTAATTCCTGATCTGTTATCTTTTTATCCTCTTTACTTCTAAAATTATCATATGCCTTTCTAACATCAACACCCTCTAAAGAATTATCATGATATGTAGAAACATCTTTTATTCCACTTCCATATAAAGCGGATGCAAATTCACTTTTTTGAAAATATCCTTTTCTTGTTTTCAAGCCATCAAACGATTCAGTAATTTGAGGAATTACAAATTTCTTATTAACATTTTGAATATCTTGCAAGTTTTTCTTTTTATTATTCTTTTTACTTCCAAACATAATAGCACCTACTTTTTCTTGTTTCTAAAAATACCTTTTTTATCATTCTTTTTTGGCAAATCATCCTCTGAAGCAATTAAATTATCATTATCTAATGCGATTTCTTCATCAGAAGCATTTTCCTCTAATTCTGAGTTAACTTCATCTACAAGCAAAGAAACACCCGTATCAATTTCTACTACACTATCAAAAACAGCCTTTGAATATATCTTATATGTTTCTTCTCCAACTATGCTAATAACAATAAGGCATAGCTTTTTTATTGCAAAATTTGTAGATGTATTAATAATTGCTTTTTGAGCCCATTTTACAGGATTTACAATGTTAATAACTTTTTTAGTAGCCGACAATGCTTCTTTAATCTTATATTTCTTAGTAGCCTTTACGATTGAATTAGCCTCGATTTTCTCTTTTATTTCAGCCATTCCGATTATTTGAGATACCTTTATTTTTTTAAACATTCGAATAAATCTAGCATCAAAAATTTCATCTAGTCGGTTAGAAATATACATAGTAAGCATTAAAACCTCATCAATTGATAATTCAAATAAAGGATGTTTACTCTCTGGATAAAACTTTTTAGCTATATTCACAATTAATTCATATGACAAATCCTTACAAAAAACAATATTTGATTTGTATGATTTAAGTTTTTTGTCCTTAAAAATCATTTTAGTTTCTTCAATAATCTGTTTAACCTCTTCATCACTTACAGTATTTGGACTTAAAGAGCTAAATCGATTTTTTCTATTTATTGAGGTTAAAAAAATTATTAGATATATGAGTGCAAATATTGCAATTACTACTCCAATACCAATTAAGAAACTAAATAATAAAGAGAAATTAAACTGTATTAGCATTACACAAAACATGAATAAAATCCTCCTTATATCATTTATTATACAATAAATGACTATTTAATTAAAGGATTAATTTGCAATTATAACAAAAGTGTGGCATAATTTTTTTAAGGATGTGTTGTTATGAAAAATAAGGTTATAATTTTAGATGTAGATGGTACTCTTTTACCTTCAAATAATGAATTAGATTTACAAACAACTTCATATTTGCAAGAATTACAAAATGACAACCTAATTGTTCTATGTAGTGCAAGAGGATATCATGATTTATCAATACTTCATGATAAAATGGGTTTGACTGGACCAATCATTTCATCAAATGGTGCATCCTTAGATTTTTTCGATGGTAAACCTAATGTAACTATGTCTATTGATGTTAAAATCGTTAAATCCTTATTTTCTAATCACAAAGAAATTATCAACTCCGCATTTTATTCTTATAAAAATGATTTATTTATCTATAATAAGCTAGACCAATTATCATTTTTGTATAAAATTACAGAATCATCAGTTATCCATGAAGGACCATTCGATGAAATTGAAATCACTAACCCTAATTCAATATATTTAATTTTAAATAATAATCGAAAGGAAGAAATATATGATGAGGTGAATCAAAAATACAGCGATATAATTCAAATAACTGAGTATGGACATGATGCTAAAATATCAATATCAATATTAACCTTAAAAAATACAAATAAAGCTTATGCTATTTTAGAATTACTGATGTTGCTTAATAAAAAAGAGGATGAAACAATAATTATTGGTGATAATGATGCAGATATCGGTATGCTAAGCTTAAACGGAATTACTGCAGCGATGAAAAATGCTACAATGGAAGCAAAAGCTGTTGCAAAATACGTTACTGAATTTGATAATAATAATCAAGGTGTAATGAAATTTCTTAAAAGCCTGGATAAATGAAAAAAGGACTATAAGCTTAATTAAAGCTCTAATAAGTCCTTTTTTTATTCTTCTATTACTCCAGCCATCTTTAATAAATAGATAGCATTTCTTGTTGTGGAAATACCTTTTCTTATTTGATAATCAAATGCTATTTTATCGTTTTCATAATGCTCTAGGAAATAAAAATTACTTACTCCCTTAATACTACATAATTCAGAATCATGTGTTGTAATAATCGCTTTAATATTAGCATCAACAAGCTTTTGAACAAATGCTGTTGCGCCTGTAATTCTATCCTTAGTATTAGTACCCTTAAATATTTCATCAACAAGCACAATCATTGGCTTATTTTCCTTAATATATATACATATATCCTTTACTCTTAATATCTCTCCATAAAATGTCGAAATATTATTATTTACATCATCTACAACCTTCATTGAAGTAAATAGCTTTGCAATCGGAGCCTTAAAGCTTGTAGCGCATACATTACTACCAGCTAAATATAATAAATAATTCACACCAATTGACCGCATAAATGTTGTTTTACCACTCATATTAGAACCAGTAATAATATTTGTACCAGCAAATTCAAAGCTATTTGGAACACATTTTTCTTCCGTGATAAGAGGATGTCTTATGTTATCAAATGAAAATTCATTACAGATAATAGGTAATGTGGTATTTTCTTTAACTATTTCAATCGTTGCTAAGCTTAATAGCTCTTCTACATGTCCAATTGCTATAATAGCGTTTTTAAAATCATTTTCATATTTACTTTGCCAAATTGTATATATGTAGATTAAAATTCCATCTAGCATGCATATACCATTAAAAATAACTTGAAAAATAATATTATTTCTCGAGTTTAAAAGTCCAGAAATTATTTTAAATGACTTGATTGATTTTGAATTAAGCTTTAATATTTTATCTTTATACTCATTTAAAAGCTCAGAATTAAAATCTGTTTTTTGAATAGAATCTAATAAATAATTATATCCATAAAATATTGTATTAATTTGTTTAATAGACCCTCCTAATGAATCAGCATCCTTATATATTAATTTACTGATAAAAAATGAGCAAAAAATAACAATTAATGGAAAATATGGATTCAAAATATCCAATATTGCAAGGACAATTGTTAATATTAATGCTAAAATCATAAATACATTTATTAACAAATAGAAAGGATTAAATTTTATCTCATTACTTAATAAATTAAATGCATTCTCAAGTGATGATATTTTTTTATGATCATTAATCGAATTAAACTTTAACGCTTCTGCTTCGATAGATATTGTTTTATCTAAATCACTTGCAAGCTCCGAAATAGCATTTTGTCTTTTAATTAAATCTTTTTGTTCAATCAAATTGCCTCTCAAGGCCTCAGCTAAAAAGCTTCTTCCATATGGAGTTTTTGCAAATGATAAATAAGCATATAAGCTTTGAGAACCAAATAAATCTAAATCAGCTTCCACAAAAGTGTCCTTTTTTAAATCAATTCCTTTATCAGAACTGCGTTTATATGAATCGTCAAATCTAGATAAATAACCATTAATAATAGTAAGCTTATAATTTGAATCATCAACAATTTTATAGTACTTACGGTGAATAATTGAAACAGCAATAAATGCTACAGAAACAACACAAAGTAAAGCAATGATAATGCCTTGTTGAAAGCCAACCCAAATACCAAATGCTATAATACTAAAAAACAAAGCTAGTCGAACATACGAAAGATTATTTTTTATCTTTGTATTATAGTTAATTATATTTTTATATTCTTCCTTTAAACTGATTAATCTATCCTTCTTCATAAAATCTCCTTCAAGCATTTGCTAATTATATCAAATTCAAATCCTCTATTTTGTAAATAAATTGCTAATTTATTTTTCCTTTTATATTCATCATAATTACTTAAAGATTTTAGCTTCTTTTTTCCTACACTAATGCACCCTTCAATAAAAATCTCATCATCATAAGATTCTAATATATCAGTTGCTAGTTGTTTATCTATTTTATATTTATAAGCCATATTTAATATATAATATCTGCCATATCCCATTTTAATGTAATGCGAGCAAATTGACTCCATATATTTTTCATCATCAAGTATTTTTTTATAAGATAGCTCATTTACAATTTTATTTGCAAGACACTCAGACGCCCCTTTATTAATAAGGTATTCAATCATTTTACCCTTACTTGACATATTTTTTGCTAAATAACCTAATGCTTTTTCATATAATATAAAATATAAAGAATCATCTTTTATTTTAGACAAATCATCAACATCTAATATGTGATTTTCAAATAATTTATATTTTAAAACTAAATCCTCAGTGGCTTCTATTTTAGTTTCATTACTTAATAATACTTCATAATTATTCTTTTTCTTCTTTAATGATACAACCTTTATTTCGTTAATCATATTCACCTATTACCTCTTTAGTTTGACTCATAAATGTAAATGCTTCACTATCAATTTTATGAATATAATCCTTTAACTTATAGGCTTCTGCATTATCAAGTGTACAAATAAGCATAACTAAATCCTTATTGGTATAACCTCCTCTTACATCACATTCTGTAACTCCACGTTTTGTACATGAAAAAATCATTTCTTTCATTTCCTTAGGCTTAGATGTGATAATATAAGCAGTTCTTCTTGATTTAGCATCTAGTGCAATATAATCAACGATATATCCAACACCATATACAACTAAAATACCAAACACTACCCCTTCAATACCATATATTACATTTGCATCTTTGATAAAAAATCCAGATACAAGTATAATTACCCAATCAGTTAAATACATAGTTTTTGAATA
>CAMEKY010000071.1 GCA_945921565.1 uncultured Clostridium sp.
TAATAGATTATATTCTAATTACTAATAATATAGTATATGTATTTACGTTAATATTTCGCGTGGGTTTTACAGCATACCGTTTTCGTTTCAACGGATAAACGACCACTTCAGTCTAACCGCATAATTATTAATAAGGAAACTGTACAAAATATATGCAACAACTTAAAAAACCACAGAGAATAGGTCATTATCATCGTACTATTAACAAAAATCATAGTTTTAGCTTGGTTAATTTTAATAGTTTCTTTAATTAATCTTTCTCAATAATCGTTATTTCTTTTGTTTTAATCATAGTATTAAGCTCCTCTTTTAAAAAAATAAATCCTGCAAAATTGCTTAAATTTAATATTCTATCTAAATTCACTTTAATAATTTATTATTACACTTAATCATTTTATGATACAATATTTATGGTATTGGTGGTGGGAATATGAAGGAAATAAATGCAAGCCAGATTCATGAGGCTGTAGTAAAAGCGATTAATGAGGCCGCTTGCAAATTAAATAATTTTACATTTAATAAGCTTAAGCAGGCTTTAGAAGATGAATCAGACTCATTATCTAAATCTATATTAAGCGATATTATTAAAAATAGCTGTCTAGCTAGGGATGAGATGATTCCAATGTGTCAAGATACAGGGATTGTTGTAGTTTTTGCTAAGCTTGGATATGATGCTCATTTAACTTGTGATTTATATGATGCGATTAATAACGCTGTAAGTGAAGCCTATACTAGCTTTTATTTAAGAAAAAGTGTTGCAGATCCGATAACAAGAGTAAACACTTTAGATAACACTCCTGCGATTGTTCACGTTACAATGGTTAAAGGAGATAGCTTAGAATTGACCATAGCACTTAAGGGAGCAGGCTCTGAAAATATGTCTAAGCTTAAAATGCTAAATCCTACTGATGGTGTTCAAGGAATTATTAATTTTGTGCTTGAAACCATAAAAGAGGCAGGTGGAAGACCTTGTCCACCATTATTTATCGGTATTGGCATAGGTGGAGATTTTGAAAAGGCTCCTATAATGGCAAAAGAAGCCTTGATGCAAGAACACAATAGTGATAATGAGGAAATTAAAAGCCTAGAATTAAAAATAAAAGATGAAATAAACAAATTATACGTTGGTCCAATGGGACTTGGTGGTAGCACTACTGCTTTAGATGTTTTTATTAAAACCTCACCTTGTCACATTGCATCCTTACCAGTTGCGATAAATATTCAATGTCATGCTAACCGCCATGTAAAGGTGGTGTTATAGTGGATATAACTAAATTACATGCTGGAGATATATTTAAATATTCAGGCGTTATTTATACAGCTAGAGATCAAGCTCATTTGAGACTTAAAGAAATGATTGATAATAATGCACCAATCGATATTGATTTTAAAGACAGCCTTATCTATTATGCTGGACCTACTCCGACAAGACCTGGTCAAGCAATTGGATCTATTGGTCCTACTACCTCTTCTAGAATGGACAAATTTATTTCATACATGAAGCCACTTGGTGTTAAAGGAATGATTGGTAAAGGTCCTAGAGATAAAAGTGTTAAGGAAGCTTGTAAAAATGATAAGCTTGTATATTTTATAACTACGGGTGGAGCTGGTGCACTTTTATCGAAATGTGTTATTGAAGCTACAGAGGTCATGTTTAATGATTTGGGATGTGAGTCAATAAAAAAATTAGTAGTAAAGGATTTCCCACTAATTGTAGCTTATGATATTTATGGTAATGATGTATTTGAAAGGAATTTAAAATAATATGGAACTAAAAGAAAAAGCATTAAAATTTCATGAAGGAGGAAAATTTAGTACAAGCCTTAAGCATGAAATTAATAATCGTGAGGATTTATCCCTTGCCTATACACCTGGTGTTGCAAGTGCATGCCTTGCAATTAAGGATAATCCTGAAGATGCATATAAATATACATCTAAGGGTAACATTGTAGCTGTAATTACAGACGGTACTGCAGTACTTGGTCTTGGAGATATCGGTCCTCTTGCAGGTATTCCAGTAATGGAGGGTAAGGCCAATTTATTTAAGAAATTTGCAGATATTGATGCCATATCATTATGCTTAAATACAAAAAGTGTTGATGAAATCGTAATGATTTGTAAGGCTTTAGAGCCATCACTTGGAGGAATTAATCTTGAGGATATTTCGGCACCACGTTGTGTTGAAATTGAACGTAGACTTATTAAAGAAATGAATATCCCTGTAATGCACGATGACCAACATGGTACTTCTATCGTTGTAGCTGCGGCTATATTAAACTGTGCACGTCTAACTCATAAAAATATTAGCGATTTAACAGTTGTAATGTCTGGTACAGGGGCTGCAGGTTCTAATATCGCTAGAATGCTTAAAAAAATAGGTGTTAAACAAATATTCGCATCTAACAAGGATGGTGTAGTTGATAAGAAAAACTACGATAGCTATGATTTTTTAATTAAAGAGCTTATTGATGATGGAATTATTTCTACTAAGGAAGGTCACAAAAATACACTTGAATCCTTACTAGAGGACGCTAACGTATTCATCGGGGTGTCTGCACCACATCTTGTAACTAAAGAAATGGTTAAAAAGATGAAGGATCCATTCGTATTTGCAATGGCTAATCCAGAACCAGAAATCACCTACAAAGAGGCTAAAGAAGGTGGAGCTATAGTTGCTGGTACTGGACGTAGTGACTATCCTAATCAGGTTAATAATTTGCTAGCGTTCCCTGGAATATTTAGAGGGGCTCTTGATGCCCATGCGACAAAAATCACTGAGGGAATGAAGCTTGCAGCTGCAAATGCCTTAGCATATTTAATAACTGATGAAGAATTATCAAGTGAATATATCTTACCGGATGCATTTGATAAAAGAGTTGTTCCTGCTGTTAGAGATGCAGTTTATGAACAAGCTATAAAAGATGGCGTAATTAGAAGGTCATAATTAAATAAATAGAACAAAAAGAGAGAAGGATTTTTATAATATGTCCTTCTCTCTTATATTTTATCATTCGATATGTATTTTTTTATTTTTCTTTTTTGGTACAAAAATTTCAACTACTGGAATGGTTAAAAATATTATCCACCATGGATGCCATAGCCCGAAGCAACAACCCAAAACAAGATATGCAACCACTACCAAAAGTGGATACATTCCAAAAATTCCTTTTGGATTTAGAATCATAGGCATAATTGGAATTGCAAAGAATACAATCCAGCCTGGATGCCACGCATCTGCTAAAAATCCAATCAACAAATACGCAATAAGCGTAAGCATTGGTGTAGCCGCAATAATTTTCTTTTTAATACTCATTTTCTCTCCTCCATTAAAACAAAATTTTTCTTTGTTTAGCAATATTATACAATATTCTTCATAATATTCAATATCATAAAATAGACGTAATACTCTATTTGTTATTGCGTATATATATTTTCAACGATATGCTTCTTTATTTCAAATGTAACTCCAACCTCTTCATTAACTACAAAAATCTCATATCCAAAGAAATCTAGAGTTTTCTTAACTATCGACATACCAAGACCAAATTGTCCTTTTGAGCCTTTTTCGTACGCTTTAAAGCCACTTAAGAATTGCTCATCAATATGCTCTCCATCATTATAAATCTTTAAAATACCATCATGTAGGCTGATTTTTATCATTGATTTTGCATAACGTCTAGCATTATCTATAATATTATCAATAACCGTATAATAATTCTCATCATATCCTCTAAACTTAGAATCGTCCATATCTAAAATAAACTCAATATTTTCTGTTTGATAACGATATGTATTAACTATGTTTTCAACAATTTCTTTTATTGAGCAATCCTTAAAATCTTCCTTTTTTTCAAGATATGATAATCTATTGTATTGTAATAAAATATTTACCTTATGCTGTAATACCGAAGCTTGATTTTCGATTATAGCCGCATCCTCTGGTCCTGCCATTCCATCCTCAATTGCTTCTGCATATGACTTAATTACCGCAATTGGTGTTTTAAAATCATGACTAATATTTTGGAGCATTTCTTGCTTAGTCGCTTCGTTTTGAAGAATTTCTTTACGCATCAATTCAACTGAACGAGATAAATCCGCAAGTTCATCCCTTCCATCATCCTCATATTCCTCTTTATATCCTGAGCTAGGTAAATTGGCGATATGCTTCTTAAGACGATTTATTCTTGAAACGTATGCTCCTCCCCATAGTCCTAATATAATGAAAGAAAATAAGAATACAACGCTAAATATTATCATGACCTGTGAACTGATATTCGTAGAAAATTTCTTTGCATACTGATCATTTGTAATTATTACAATAAAATATGATCTATTTAATTCATTTTTTTCCCCAAATTGATATGCGTAATAAAGTCTTTCAACATATTTACTGTTTATATAATCATGATTAGCTGAACCAGGATTTATTTTAATACCATCTAAAATCCTCTTTAAATCTTCCCCATTCAAAATATTTTCAAGGTTATCTGATTTATAGGTAATTGTCGAATTAGATTGGCTGTTAAAATCAAAAAATCCCTGAATAATTCCGATTTTGAGATTCTTATCAGTACCTTTAATTGGCTCTCCTATCATCCAATCATCTTTGGTGTAATCAACGTAACTTTCAAGTCGCTCAAATGTTTCTGCTTGCGATATGGTTTTCACTCTACCTATTACAATACCACCAAACAAGCATGATGAAATTAATAATAGTACAAAGAATAAAACTAAAAGTTGGGCAGTAAAACTTAATTTTCTCATAATAATCTATATCCAAATCCGTAAATTGTTTCAACCGATAGTGCAGGCATCTTTTGACGGAGCCTACGCATTAAATCATCTACAACTCTATCTGAGCCAAAATATTCGCTTCCCCATACAGCATCAAGAATTTGATCACGAGAGAAGGCTTTACCTTTATTTTTTACAAGGAATAGCAATAAATCATATTCCTTAGTAGTTAAATTCAAATTAACATCATCTACAAGAACAACTCTTTTGTCAAAATCGATAACATATTTATCATACTGTAAAGTATTTTGTCCGTCTGAACTGTTGCCATATGCCCGATTAAGTAGATTCTTAATTCTTAGCATTAATTCCCTAATAGAAAAAGGTTTAGAAATATAATCATCTGAACCGAGCTCAAGACCCATTATTCTATCAATGTCCTGATCGCGAGCAGATGTAAATACAACTGGCATTTTTGGAAATGATTGTCTAATCTTTTTTATTAAATCATAGCCATTTAATCCACCTGGCAACATTATGTCCAAAATCCATAAATCGTAGGCTTCATTAATATGTAGATTTGCTTCCTCACCCGTATGAAAGTGTGTAACATCAAAGCCCTCACTATGTAAATATTTTACAACTAAATTGGAAAGATCCTTTTCATCCTCAACATATGCTATTTTATACATAATTATCACGTCCTTTAAATTATTATATATTAAAATTTAAAATAAATCATTATTTTTTAATTTTATGGTCATAAAGACTAAGAAGAAGCTCAAAGGGAGCTTCTTCATAGTACTAAATTGGGAGAGTTAGTTTGTTATGAAATTCTATCTTGTGTAGGGAGAATTATGATAGAATACTTCATCTCTTTCGAGACATTCATAGTATACAATATAATTATCGGTAAAATATATTTTGAATATGTGAAATTATGTGAAAAAAGCATATTATGAACTTTTACATCCATAATATGCCCCCTAATTAGTCTTCGTACATATTTTCGTAATCATCCATGATGCTGTTATATGAATCCTCATCCATATAATCATTGTCATCATCTTCATCATATGAATCTGTAACTAATTCATCATCCTCAAGCTCAGTATCATCATAATCTTCATCTTCGTCTTCATCATCATAATCTTCATCTTCACTTGAATCGTCATAATCATCATCTTCATCTTCGTCTTCGTCTGATGGAGCCTTATCATCTCCATAGTAATCATCAACTGATGTTTCATCTGAATCATCTTCTACCTCACCAGTTGCGAATGCAGAACCGTCCTTATCCCACTCATCAAGTGATTCACGACTCTTAAGATTCCACTCATCATCGCCCATATATACGAATAATGAACTAGTTGTAATATCTAAATATAGTTGACTAGCATAATCTCCTTCTGGATCATCAAGCCCCTTCATTTCTAATACCTCTTTAATAATTTTAGAAATAGGCTGCTGAGTCTTTTTATCATTCATTAATTTTACAGCTACTTCAAGCATTGACATTTGTTGAATATTTTCCATGTTTCATTCCTCCATAAGAAAAGCATAATATATTCTACTAAAAAGTTTACACTTTTTCAAGCCCATTTTCAAGTATTAAATATAGTTTTACTGTTTGTTCTAGCTCATTATTGATGTAATATTCATACTCTATGATTATTTTTTCCTCTTTTATTTCCAATCTTTTAGTTTTTACTAAAAAATTAAAATCCAAGCCTAAGTTATTAAAGTAGTGTCCGACCGTATTTTTATTTAAATCAAATTCTAATTCCATATTAGCTATTCCGCTTCTAATAAAATGACAGGTGTGATTTTTTACACAAAAGAATATATATCCTTCATTTTCTTTGTCTTCTAAGCCTATAAAATCGTTCTTTCTTATAGCTTGTCCTTCTAAGAACCCCTTTTGTCCATCAATAAAACTATAAAATTTAATATACATAAAACCACCACTCTATAAAACTAAAATTAATAAAACAAGAATTAAACCTGGAAGATAAAAGAAGCCGATTAACGCAATGTTAATAAAATTAAAAGGAATTGAAAAATTCCAAAATTGACCAATAAAATTAATTACTAATATTGAAATGATTCCAATTAATATTGATTTAATAACATATTTAACCGTCTTCAATTTATCACCGATAAATTATATGAAAAAATTATGACCATTATTCGTCATAATTCCTTCTTCCCTCTAAAGCCTTCAAAACCGTCACCTGATCAGCATATGATATATCTCCACCTACAGGTAATCCATGAGCTATTCTTGTAATTTTTATGTCAAAGTCCGATAGCAAGGCTTTGATATATCTTGAGGTTGTTTCACCCTCTAGTGTTGCATTACAAGCTAAAATAAGCTCTTTAATATCACCTTTTTTAGCTCTTTCAATTAAAGATGCTATATTAATATCATCAACACCGATTCCACTTGAAAAATCAATTGCGCCATTTAACACATGGTATAAGCCTTTGTAAACGTTAAGCGATTCTATCACGAATAAATCCTTAACATTTTCTACAACCATAACTTTTGAAGCATCTCTTGCTTTATCACTACAAATCGGACAAATCTCATTTTCTGATAGATTTGAACAAATTTTACAGCGATGAAGATTTTTCTTCACATTTATTAAATTATTCGCAAACCATTCTGTTTGATCATCATTCATATTTGAATAAACATGAAGTGCTAAACGTAAAGCAGTCTTTTTACCAATACCTGGTAGAGATGAAAACGACTCAACTAAGTCATTTATCGCACGTGGATATTCCATTTTTTAGAACAATCCTCCAAGACCACCCATGCTACCAAATCCACCAAGGGATTTTTCTGTTTCAGCCTCAATTTGCTTTATTGCATCGTTAAATGCAGCTACAATTGTATCCTCAATCATTTCAATATCATCCTTTGATTCAAATGCCTCTGGATCAATTTTCACACTCTTTACTTCATGCTCACCAGTCATTTTTACCTCTACCATACCACCACCTGCAGTACCTGTGAACACAGTTTCAGCTATTCTTTTTTGAGCATCCATCATATCCTTTTGCATTTTTTTTAGTTGCATCATCGCTCTTTGATTCATATTTTATTCCTCCACCTTTATTATATTTTTATCAAACATTTCTAATATTTTATCTTCAATATCATCCTTAATATCTACATTTACATGTTTTTTTACTAAAATAGATATCGGATTTAATATTATATTACCTTTTTCATCTCTAATATTTTGTTTAAGCTTAGATGAAAAATCATTTAGTATTATATTCCATTTGTCTTGAGGAATACAATAGATTTCTTCAATTCTTTTTTTATCATAATTAAATACTGACAGCGCATTTTGATAATATTGCTCTCTCATTAATCTATTTGATGAGGCTATATCCTCAAGAACTAAAATAACCTTGCTTAAGCCACAAGCGGCTATTTTTGCATTTTTTAAATATTGGCTTGCATTCTTATTTGTTTCAGGATTAGAAATAATTGACTCTAGCTCACCTCGTAAAGCTTTATCACCGTGATTTAATACTAAACCAATATCTTCACTACTGATATAACTATCATCAAGTGCTTCACTAGTTTCCTTATTAATAGTATTACTCATAACTTCTTCATATGGGGCAATTGATTCAACAGAGCTTGAGAAATTAATCTCCATTGCATCACTTTGCTTAGAAGCCTCTACATTTACAGTGCCATTTTGAATTTGACGCTCAAGTCTCTCAACCTTTTTTCTAAGTTCTATTATATCATTTTCCTTTGATTCAGTCATTTTTAAAAGCCCAAGCTCTAAAAATGCTCTTTTTTGAGTTGTAAATTTAATATTATTTAATGTTTCATTTAAGATATCTAACCAATTAAATATGATAGAATTTGGTAATTTAGTCGCAAATTCTTTATATTCAGGAGTACGATATGCACTTTTTAATGATTCATTTTTCCCTATTTTAAATAATAATGTATCTCTTAAAAAGATTATTAAATCATTAATAATTCTAGGAATTTCTTTACCCATGCTTATTATTTGATTTAAATATTCTAGCACATTTGCACCTTGGCATTCATAAATAGCTTGTAAAAGCTTTAAAATATCACTACTTGATATGTTTCCGGATACCGCAAGAACATCAGAAGCATCAACAACATCATCTGTTGAATAGGAAATTGATTGATCTAATAGGCTTAATGCATCACGCATTCCACCCTCACAAAACTCGGAAACTAAATCAATAGCTTCATCTGAAACATTAATGTTTTCTTTTGCTATTACATATTTTAATCTATCTACAATATCCGCCTTAGCAAGAGATTGGAAATCAAATCTTTGACAACGCGATAATATTGTCGCGGGTATTTTATGTGGTTCAGTTGTAGCTAAGATGAATATGACATGAGCAGGTGGCTCTTCAAGTGTTTTTAAAAGAGCGTTAAATGCTCCCTGAGACAGCATGTGAACCTCATCGATTATATATACCTTATATTTACATTCTGAAGGTAAAAACTTTACCTTATCTCGTAAATCTCGAATTTCATCAACACCATTGTTTGATGCCGCATCTATCTCCACAATATCAGAAATTATACCCTTAGTAATGCCTTTACATATCTCACATTCATTACAAGGTTCGATAGTAGGTCCATGAACACAATTTAAAGCCTTTGCCATAATTTTTGCCATGGTTGTCTTTCCTGTACCACGTGGGCCTGAAAATAGATAAGCATGAGCTACCTTATTAATTTTTATTGCATTTTGAAGTGTTACAACTACATGATGTTGCCCTGCTACAGACTTAAAATCCTGTGGTCGATATGCACGATATAAAGCTTGATATGCCATCTTCATCATTCCCTTCTCGTCTATTATAGCATAGTCCTAATTATTAATCTAGAAGCAGGAAAAAAATGATAAACATAATACATCGTTTTTTCTTAAAAAAAATCATACCGAGTTTTCCCAGTTCTGCACCTTTCAACGAATTTCAAAATTTCGCTAAAAAAACTCAAAATGAATCGAAAAAACATAATGAAATGTATTATTCTATATAATAAATATAAACATGTATGGTGGAATTCTAAGACCATTTTCATCTTTTACTAATTGCTTAGGATGGATAA
>CAMEKY010000072.1 GCA_945921565.1 uncultured Clostridium sp.
TTAAAAATATTTGATATAGCGAAGAATCTTGGTCTTGAAAAGACAGAGGAGGCACTACTGCTTGAGCATATTGTTATTTCACATCATGGTCAGGCTGCATTTGGTGCTTGTAAAAAGCCTCAAACAGCAGAAGCTGCCGCTATATGGTATATAGATACAATCGATTCTAAATTTAGAGTGTTAGGCAAAGAACTTGAGAAGATTGAAGCAGGGGAATTTACTGATACGATTGGTGTAATGGATAAAACTAAATTCTATAAAATAAAATAGTCTGATTTTTCAGACTATCTTTTTATAATATCCAAGAAGCACCAATTATTACAAGCAATATGAATAAAACGAGGATTAATGCCCAAGAAGCATTAGTGCTTTGTGTCTTTTCGCAAGTCATATTATCCCTCCTTTTCAATATATTATATTCTAAAAAATATATGATGGGATAAATATAGCCCATGTTTTGGATAAAAATATCTTTATTCATCCAAATTTAATGTATTGCATTTTGACAATAAAAATGGTATTATTGTAAATGCTATGGTTATAGCCAAATTCACTATAAGGAGACTTAAACATGAATATATCAAATAAAAATAAGGGCCTTTTAAAACCATTAAGTCTAGCTTTTATGTCATGCCTTTTAGCATTGACTCTTTCGTCATGCTCAAAAGCTCAAGATAAATATGATGATATCAATGGAGATAAAGCTTATGTTACTCTTGGTAACCGAACAATAACTAACAAGGAATTATTTGATCAAATGAAGTGGAGCTCAGCCACATATTTAGGAGAAAAATTAACTACATCAATAGTTTCTCATAAAATTGCTGAGGTTACAAAGGAAATAGAGGAAAATAACAACCCTGAATATATAAATGAGGTTCAGAAGTTTTTAATATGCGATATTTATGGATTTTCAAGCATTGAGGATTTTGAAAACTTTAACAATCCATATTTGTTTAGCTCAAACGAATTGAAGTTTAGAGATAACATTTGGAAAGAAAACCGTATAGATCTTGATGCAAGCGATGTTGAAAGAATCATCCAAAGAGTGTCATATACTGATCCAAAAACAGGAGAAGTTTATGAGGCTAATTCAGAAAATGGTAGAGCTGCATACACATTTAGTGAACTTTCAAATAAGCAAAAAGACTTATTTAGATTATATTATGAAATGTATGCTCGAAAATTATATGCATACCAAGTATTAGAAAAAGAAATTAGCGATTATAATGACGATTTAGAGGATGGCGATGATCGTTATTTCAGCAACTCTGAAATTATTTCAAAATGGAAATCTGACTATTTATATTCATCAGATGTTAACGCAATATTGATTCGTTTCATCAATAATGATGAGGTTGAGTCTGTATTTAAAGCTTTTGGACTTAAAACATATCGTTCAGAAATTTATTATATTCCTCAAGGAGATAAGACAGACTCAGAATATTCAAAATATTATGATGATTTCGATTTTGCAACAGACTTAAAGTCTTCTGAGACTGTATCAAGAAAGATTTCTTCAGACATAAACTTAGTATTTGCTTTATATATTGAAATGTATAATTATATTTATTCATATCGCTCACAATTAGAATCACTATCTACAGTTCAAACAGATAAGCTAAACAGAAGAGATGTTACTGAAGATTTATGGTATATCTATGCTAGTGGACAATATGATGAAAAATACACTTATCAATATGCATTAGAGCATAATTTAAAGGATGTTACAACATATACAAAAGAATCATTAGATGATATTAATGGAAGCTTAGCTACATATATTTATGACACTTTAAAGATTAAAGAAGGTAGTGGAAGTGCAACTTCAAGTTATTCAATTTCAGGACAAAGCTATGGAGATTACTATTATTTAGCATTTAAGCTAAGTACCCCTGAAAATGATAAGAAGCTTTATTATACTAGCTCAAATAAGGATGAGTTATATTATGTTGAAAAGGAAGATAATGATTATAAGGTTTACACTTATAATGGAAACTCAAAGGTTGAAATCTCAAATGAAAAGCTTGCTGAATTAGCTGAAAATGATGATACACTTAATGATTTATTATCAACTGAAGGTAAGAAAGCATATTATGAATTGTTAGAAGAAATTTATGAAAGCTTAAAGAAGGATACTGTAACATCATCATATATTACTAATTGTCTTACAAACGCGAAGGAAAATGTTGAAGACAGAATTTATGATGAAGATATAGAAATAGCATATGAAGCAGCTAATAGCGATTATGAAGGAAATAAGAAGAAGGCTGACTATAATGTTATAGCTACGTTCAAATACAAGGATGAAGATTTAGGCATTGAAAATGAAACGCTAACTGTTACAATATCTGATCTTTGGAATGAGCTTGAGCTTAGTACAGGTATTTCTAGTGCAGTTTCTTTATTATCAACTGAATTAATCAAAGAAACTGATACTTATAAAAAGATTGCCGATGATGAAGAAAAAATTGATTTATATTATCAAAATTTAAATAATTTATTAACAAACTTTGCTAACGGTCAATTATCATCATCAGGTTATGATTCATCTTTAGGTAAGTATAAGTTCTTAAAGCTATACTTCCATACAACTGATATGGATGAAATTGTACATAATGTATACTGTGTAAATGAAGCATCAGCTACATTGTTAAATGACTATTCATCTGAGGCATTAGCTAAGTTCCTACAAGGATATGCAAATGATTATTATGATTCATATTTCTCAGTATCTGCAACTAATCTATTAGTATATGTAGATATGAATGAGGATGGAAATCCTGATAAATATGGTACTGAAATTGAAGGAATCGATATTTTTGATTGGGATAAACCAGTTAATATTCCAGGATATAATTGTACATATGGTGAATTAGCTCAAGAATTAATTAAAAAGATTATAAAAATCGTTGATAATTCAACTGATTCAAATGTTGATACATTAACAAGTATTGTTTCTGAATATAATTCATCTTCAAGATTTGAAAGTGGATATAGCTCTAATCCTTCTGATGATGGAGAATATGATCCAACTAAGTCTGAAAGAGAATGGGCTAAGTTCCGTAGAGCAGGTTTATACATTAAGACAAGTGATTTATCATCTGTATCTAATTCAACAGATTATGCATCATGCTACGACGTATTAAAGCTTGCAATATACAAGGCATATACTGAGGAATTCTTATTCAATGATGAGGTTATGCCTAATGAATATATGATTACAAAATATTATGAAGGAAGCGCTAATGGTTTATTATCAAATGAAGGATATAATCTTTTGGTATTAACATCTGCAACTGAAAAGGCTAGTGCTAAATATGATCCTGAGGATTATCCTGAGGGAGATTTATATGAAGATTTAGTTTATGTATATGGCGATAATTCATATAAGATTTCTAATATTTATAGCTTAGTTGATGAAAATGGTGATTATTCTGATAAATTATCTTTAAATCAGGTGCTATCATTTATGCTTGACTACGCTGCAACAGGTTCATCATCTTCACTTCCTACATCTGTTACAACAGCTCTTACAACATATTTACAACCTGTATTTACTAGATTTACATCAAGTGAATCTCAATTCGAAGTATTAATTCAATTCTTAGTAGATACATTAATCAGTACTGGAGAAATTCAAAATAAGAATCAAGATGCATATTTATATTTTGTGTTCGGAGAATCTAAGTATTCTTCAACTGAGGCATTTGCAAGAATTCTTGAGGTTAATCATAATAGTGCTGATAGTTATTTAGTGATTGAGAATGTTTATAGTCCAACAACTAAATTGACATTCTTTGATGATGAAGAAAATGTTAAGTTATATTTTAGTCTACAAAATCAATACAAGGATTGGTGGATGAACTTAAATACACTTGTTAAAACAATGAAGGAGGGAAAATAATATGAAAAAATCAAGAAGAATTATTTCCGTCCTAAGTGCAGCATTATTAGTTACGACTCTTGCATCTTGTGATGCAAATCGTAACACAAAAATGCCAAGTGGTGATTTAAAATTAGATAGTAATTATGCATCTATAGCATCTGGACAAAGTGTCAGTGTTAAGGAAATGTATAATTTATTCCGTAGCGAAGGATATTCACGTACTTTAAATCAAATAAAGAAATCTGCATTTTCGAAGGAAATGGCCGCTATTAATTCAGATTCATTCAAAAGCGGTGATTTAAAGAAAGAATTTGATGAATATTTGCTAAGCAACATATATGGTGTTTCAACAGTTGAAGATTATGAAGAACTTGAGGATGAAGATAAAGAAAAGTCTATTCAAAAGTTTATTGATAATCAATTAAACAATAATGGCGTGGACTATTCTAATGTTTATGCAGCAAATCCTGAAATCTTTATTCCGACTGTTGACGCAGAAGGTAATCTAGTTACTAGTTGGGCTAATAATAATGATTTAGTTGATTTATACAAATATGTAGCTGCAATCAAAAATTATGCAAGAGAGTATTTAAACAAGATTAAAGATTGTGAATACCTATACGACGTTGACGGACAGAAGCAAGAAAATACCTATTATCTAGCTAAAAATGATTATGAAGCAAGAGAAAATAAGTATTCTTCAGTTCAAAACTATACTACAACCGCTGATTTATTAGGTGTGACATACCATAATCAACCTCAAGATGAAAATTATAAGAATCATGCGATTGTAATAAAGTTTGCTAGCAAAGCCCAAGCTGATAAATATCTTGGTAGGTTTGCGCCACTAAGTGACAATGCAACTAAGGAGCAAGCTTTACAATATTATGTTAATCTATACAATGAATTCTATAAAAAGGATTTATCAGTAGATGATGTATGGTCAAATGAAAATACTTCGTTTGCAATAACTGAAGATGAAAATGAATTTACTAAAAATGTAGATTCTTCAGTCATTAGTTTTATGACTGATAACTTAGTTGATATGCATAGTGATGAAGAAGGAGATTCATATCTAAAAAAGCCATTCAATATTTCAGGTGATAACTATTATTATATGGTATATCGTATAAATATTTATGAAGGTGAAGATTGGGATGACTTAGAATTATCTGATGAGAAGACCACAAAGCTAAATGAATATTTGGATGAAGAAATTATTGATGGATGGGTTTCTGAAACATATGCAAATAAGCTAGTTGAGCAAAGATTACAAGGTACTGAGCTTACTACAACTGAAAATGGTGCACGTGGTTCATTAGAATTAAAGATTTATGATCCAATCTATGAAAATCAATATTATAATTCATATAGTGATTACTATGATTTCGTAAGCTCAAAGGATTATAAGTCTGCAAATGGTAAATATGTATTTACATTGAATTATACATACGCAAATGATGCTCCATCTTATCAAGGTCAAACTACATCAGTAAATTATACAGTTACAGATTCATATAATGAATTAAATAGTATTTATGGTGCATCAAAGGCTGCTGAGCTTTTAGCTACAAAGTATTTAGCTAGCACAAGTCTTTATGATAAGATTGATGAAGATGTTATTAGTGGATATGAAGACGGACTAAAGGCTGCTATAAAGAGCTTTAAGAAGAATGATACATCATATTCTAAGAAAATGGGACTTGAAAACTATTTAGTCCTACAATATGGATTTGATAATCAAAATGATATTATTAATTATAATTTAATGTCAAGCAATTTAATTGCTCAGTATACTTCATATTATGGAGACTACAAGGGCGCTAAACTTGAAGGTGCTAATGCGGCTGAAAATAAAGCAATCGAAATCCAGTTAGGAAAAGATGACATGTACACATTTAGTGACAATACAGGCTTGTTTACTAACTTCAAGCAATTTACTGATAAGAAATATAGTCAATATTATAGCTTAGATATTAGTCATATTTTAATCTCTGTTGATTATGATGGAGATGGAAACAATGATGATCCAGATGAGTATTATGAAGCATTAAATGCTGTAAATAAGGAATTATTTAGAAAAGATATTCTAAAGCTTGCTGATGCTATAGTTGAAGAATCTGCAATTATTAAGACAGATACAAAGGTAGAAGCTTTACAATACATTGCAAAGGTATTTAATAACAATGGTTATGAATACAAGCTACAATGTGAAAAGTATAAGAATCTTACTTGGGAAGATTTTAAAGTAAACTTTGAATTTAGTCTTCGTGCTGAGGATTTAAATACAATTGATTATTCAAATGGTACTAACTATGTTGAAGAGTTTACAGATGCTGTAAAGGATTTATATGCGGTGTTAACTGGTGAAGAGTATAAAGATGTTGCGGATAATATTGAGGATGATGGATATTGGAAGTATGAGGATGAAATCAATACTGAAAATAAAATCAAATTAGATGGTGAAATAAATACTCAATTAACTAAGACAACATATGGTTGGCATATGCTTTATGTTTATGATATGACAAAACAAACTGATTGTACGTTTAAAAGAGACACTGACTCTAACCTATCATCAAGTGTAACTGATGAGGATGGAAATGTTTGGTATGTTAATACGGCTGATAAGAATGATATATGTATTGAGTCTGAAAAGGATTCTAGTAAAACATATTCAAAGGTAACATCTATCGGTACATGGCAATATCAAGATATTACTGTATATAAGAATGATACAGATACATCTGATGATGATGAAATTCTATATGTCTCAGGATACAGTGATGAAAAGACTGCATCACTAGAGCAATTATTCATTTACTTTATGGAAAGCCAAAATAATGGTTCTGTTTCATCAATGCGTTCTACAACTACAACTGCTGTAAAGAATGTATTTGCAGATGTAATGTCTAGATATACAAATTCATCATTCCAAACTTGGAGACTATATAAGCAACTTGGGGAAATTACATTTGCAGATGCTCAAATGGCTGATCGCTTTAATAAGATGATGGCAATTAATGAGCGTACAATTGATAATTACGAAGTTTTAACTGAAGATGACTTATTCTATGGTTGGTTTGAAAAAACTTGGACTTTTAACATTGATTAATAGTTAATAAATATAGGGATTCTTTATGAGTCCCTATAATTTTTTTGAGGGATAATATGAAAATTTTACAAATTGCATCAGGGTCAAAAGGTAATTGTACATTTATTTGTACCCCTAATACTAAATTAATATTGGACTGTGGTATATCTAAAAAGAGAATAGTTGAATGTCTTCAAAGAAATAATATGTCATTAGATAATATTAATGGGATATTAATTACGCATGAGCACATAGACCATGTAGGAGGACTTGCAGTGCTTGCAAACGCAATTGATACTACAATTTATATGACAAAGGGCACATATAATGGATTATCAATGAGAATCAAGGAAAAATTAGATGTAAACAAAATATGCTTTATTAATCATGATTCGGTATTTAAGATTAATGAAATTGAAATAGAAACTCTGCAAATTTTTCATGATGCAATTGATCCTGTTGGTTATTTATTTAAAGAAAATAATAAAAAACTAGTATATATTACGGATACTGGATATGTTCATAGTGCTTTATACAATAAAATATCAAATGCAGATGCATATATATTTGAATCTAATCATGATCCCGAAATTCTTATGGAATCAGATCGTCCATACGAGACCAAACTTCGTATTTTATCAGATCATGGACATTTATCGAATCAAGATAGCTCATATGTGCTAGCAAATATAATTGGGCCTGACACAAAGAGGATTGTGTTTGCTCATATTTCTGAAGAATGTAACCTTGTTCAAATTGTTAAGTTAACCTCAAGTAGGGTTTTTAACGACTTAGGTATTTCTACTAAAAATATTGTATTTTCATATGCATCTCAGATTCCGCTGGAGGCTTTTGAAATATGAAAATAACAATTATTTCTGTTGGTAAGCTTAAAGAGGCATATTTATTAGATGGAATTGCAGAGTATGTAAAAAGATTATCTAAATACACAAAAATTGAAGAAATTGTCCTAAATGATGAGGCAATAAAAGAAAAAACAAATGAATCCTTAAATCAAGAAATAAAAGATAAGGAAGGAAAAAGAATTATTGATTCTATCCCTTCTAAAAGTTATGTAATTGCCCTAGATTTAAAGGGACAAATGCTAGATAGCGTGGAGTTGGCAAATAAAATATTAGATATACAAACATATAACGCAAGTAATATTACATTTATAATTGGTGGATCACTTGGTCTTTCTAATGAAGTGCTTAAAAAATCAGATTATCGATTATGTTTTTCAAAAATGACTTTTCCCCATCAATTAATGAAGCTTATATTAGTTGAGCAAATATATCGAGCATTTAAAATAAATAATAATGAAACCTATCATAAATAAATGGTAGGTTTTTTTCTTGAATAATAGTTAGATTTTTATGACTGAAAACGATTTTATTTATATGTATTGAAAAAAAAAATAAAGCGTGCTACAATGGGATTGATGATATAGTATGTCCGATATTACGGACAAAATGGAGGAAAAATATCGTGGAAAATTTAAGTTCTAAAATTGTTGAAAAGGTAAACCGTCCAATTAAGGTTTTACAATTTGGTGAAGGAAACTTCCTTCGTGCATTCGTTGATTGGATTATTGACACAATGAATAAGAAGGGTGTATTTAATTCAAATGTTGCAGTTGTTCAACCAATGCCTTTTGGTCGTGTTGAAGAGATGAAGAAACAAGATGGTTTATATACATTGTATCTTCAAGGAAAAATGGATGGAGAGGTAATTAAAACTCATCAAGTAATTGATTGTATTGGAGATTTAATTAACCCATTTACTGAGTATGATCATTATCTTGATTATGCAAAGAGCGAGGATTTAGAGTTCATTGTATCTAATACAACTGAGGCTGGTATTGCATATGATGAGACTGATACTGATTTTACAGTATGTCCTAAGAGCTATCCTGGAAAATTATTATCATTCTTAAAGACACGTTATGATTATTTTAATGGAGATGTAAACAAGGGATTATTTATTATTCCTTGTGAATTAATTGATCATAATGGGGACACTCTAAAAGAAATATTAGTTAAGCTTGCAAACACTTGTAATATGCCTGAGGATTTCATTAATTGGATTACTAAGGCTAATAAGTTCTACAATACTCTTGTAGACCGTATCGTTCCTGGATATCCAAGAGCTAACGAAAAGGAATGCCAAGAGGAGCTAGGATATATTGATAATTCAATGGTTGTTGGTGAGATTTTCCATCTTTGGTGCATTGATGGGGATGATATTAAGGCATTAGAAGAAGCATTCCCTGCTCCAAAGGCTGGATTAAACGTGTTATATGTTAATTCTATTGTTCCTTATAAGCAAAGAAAGGTTAAGATTCTTAATGGATCTCATACTTGTTTAGTTCCAGTTGCATATTTAGCTGGTATTGATACAGTTCGTGAGACTATTGAGGATGCTCAGCTTGGAAATTTTGTTCGTGAATTTATTTTTGATGAAGTAATTCCTACAATTGATATTCCATATGACCAAATGGTAGCTTACTCTAATTCAGTACTTGAACGTTATGGAAACCCATTTGTTCGTCATGAATTAATGTCAATTGCCTTAAACTCAGTTACAAAGTTTAAAACTCGTGATTTACCTACATTAGTTCAAAATATTGAAGCTGGTAAGTTCCCTAAGCATGTTTTATTCAGCTTAGCCGCATTAATGGCTTTCTATCGTGGTAAACGTGGCGACCAAGATATTGCACTTAAGGATGATGAATGGGCACTTGAATTTTTCAAGAGTGAATGGGCAAATTTTGACGGTTCAAAGGAAGCATGCTTAAAGATAACTAAGGATTTCTTAGGCCTAGAAAAGCATTGGGAAATGAATTTGAATGA
>CAMEKY010000073.1 GCA_945921565.1 uncultured Clostridium sp.
AGTAATGGATTACCTCATGATTTAAGAGCGGCAGATTATGATGATTGGCAATTAAATGGTGATATATTATTATGGTATGAGCCACTTAATATGGCATATGAAATTTCATCAATGGGAATTAGAGTAGATGAATGCTCATTAGTAAAACAATTAAAAGCTAAGAATGAAGATTTTAAATTAAATTTAAAATATCATCAGGATATAATCAATAATAAGCTTCCTTTGACAATAGGTGGAGGTATTGGACAATCAAGAATGTGCTTATTTATGCTAAATAAAGCTCATATTGGTGAAGTTCAAGCATCATATTGGTCAGATGATGATATAAATGAATTAAAAAAATATAATATAAATTTATTATAATAAAAGAGGAATTTATCAAAATCGATAAATTCCCTTTTTAATACTATTTACTTGAAATAAATGCTTTGTAGGCTAAATATGCTTCATATACATCAGCCTTAGATACAATCTCCATAGGAGCGTGCATATTAAGTACAGGTACACCAGCGTCAACTACGTTCATATTGTAATTTCCAAGAATATAAGCGATAGTACCACCACCACCTAAATCAACGCGTCCAAGCTCAGCAGTTTGATAATAAATATTGTTATTATCCATTGCATTCCTTAACCATGCAAGATATTCAGGCATTGCATCATTGCATCCACCTTTACCTCTTGCGCCTGTGTATTTATTAAATACAATACCATTAGCAAATGAGCATCCATTTAGCTCAGGTGTAGCAGAAGCATAGATAGGATCTAATGCAGCAGATACATCACTTGATAGCATTTTTGTATTTTCAAATGTTTTGCTTAATGCTAAATAAGATTCTTCACCTTGTAAATATAATAGCTCAGCTACAGTATTTTTAAACCAATCTGATTGAGCTCCGGTAGCTCCAATTGAACCAACTTCCTCTTTATCTACTAAAATAGCACACGTTGTATATTCGCACTCTCCTTGATCTAGTACAGCACGTAAAGAAGTATAAGCACAAACTCTATCATCATGACCATATCCCGCAACCATTGATCTATCTAAACCATAATCACGAGCAGGACCTGCAGGCACAACTTCTATCTCAGCAGAAATAAAATCTTCATTTTCGATTCCGTATTTATCCTTAAGAAGCTTTAAAACATTAGCCTTACATGCATCCTTTTCCTCACCAGAAAGTGGCATATTTCCTAAGGTAATATCTAAATCCTCACCTTCAATAACCTTTCCAGCAGTTTTTTGCATCTGATCAGCAGATAGATGTACTAAAAGATCAGTAATACCAACAACAGGATCTGTTGGATCCTCTCCAATGTTTACTGTAACTGAGGTACCATCCTTTTTACATACAACTCCATGAAGTGCTAATGGAATAGTAACCCATTGATATTTTTTTATTCCTCCATAATAATGAGTATCACCTAATGCAAATCCAGATTTTTCATAAACTGGATTTTGCTTTAAATCAATTCTAGGTGAATCAATATGTGCACCTAAAACTCTTAAACCCTCTTTAATAGGCTTTTGTCCAATTACATAAACCGCAACGTTTTTACCCTTATTAGTAAAATATACTCTATCTCCAGCTTTAAGTTCCTTATAAGCGTCTATAGACTTAAAGCCATAGCCCTCAGCAATACTAACTGCCTTATTTACGCAAAGTCTTTCAGTTTTACCATAAGAAATAAAATCCTTATAATCCTCATTAAAGGACATAATATCCTTTACTTTATTTTCATTTGCATCTTTCCATATATTTTTTTTATACATATTTATAACCTCGCTTTATATTAAATGATATAATTTATATGTTGAAAAGTCAAGTAAAATACAGCGTTATTACGATATTTATTACATTAAATTTCTAAGTAGATTAAGATTTAAAAATTTAATTTTGTTAATGATTTAAATTTTGAATAATTATTCAATTTTGTTGCTAAAATAAATAAATTAGTATATCATTAAAATAAGAAAGGATAATTTAGAATATGATTAAAGTTTTATTTATATGTCATGGTAATATCTGTAGAAGCCCAATGGCCCAAATGATGCTTACTCAAAAAGTTTTTGATTTGAAAATAAATAATCAATTTTTTATTGAATCAAAAGCTTGTTCAAGTGAAGAAATAGGCAATGGAATTTATTATGCAGCAAAAAATACATTAATTAAGCATAATATAAATCTAATTCCTCATTACGCATCTAAGTTTACAAAGGAAGATTATTATAACTATGATTATATTTTATGTATGGATGATTCAAATATCCGTTTATTAAATATAATTTGTCCAGATGTTAGTAATAAATACCAATTATTACTTAATTATACGAAGGATAAAGGTGAAGTATCAGATCCATGGTATACAAGAAATTTTGAAGTTTGTTACAACGATATTGAAAAAGGAATAAAAGGCTTTTTAAGTTATTTAAAAGAAAATAAAAAGATTTAGAGGTGATTTACTATTATGGAAATTAAATTAAATAACGGATATGTGATGCCGATGCTAGGACTAGGAACTTTCCTAGCACCTGAAGATGAATGTTACCAAGCTGTATTATGGGCATTAAAGGCGGGATATCGTCATATAGACACTGCTCAAAATTATAGAAATGAGGCTGCAGTTGGACGCGCTATTAAAGATAGTAATATAAAAAGAGAAGAAATATTTATTACTTCAAAGCTTCAAATTAAACGCTATGGTAAAAACAATGCTAAAAAAGCTGTATTGAAGTCAATTAAAGATTTAGGTGTTGATTATATTGATTTATATTTAATGCATTGGCCAAGTCAAAACTATGCTTTTAATCTTGAAACCTATCAAGCTCTAGAGGAAATGGTAGATGCAGGCTATATAAGATCAATTGGTGTATCAAACTTTCAAATCCACCATCTTGAGCATTTGTTACCATATGTTAAGATTAAACCTGTTGTAAATCAGATAGAATTACATCCCGGTTTAAACCAAGATGCAAATATTAAATTTGCAATAAAAAATGATATAGTTATTACTTCATATGGTCCATTTATGAAGGGTGAAGCTTTAAAAATGCCCTATATTCTTGAGCTTTCTTTAAAATATAATAAGACACCTGCACAAATTTGTATTAGATTTTTGCTAGATAGGAATATCGTGGCTATTCCTAAATCAGTTCATGAAGAAAGAATTAAGGAAAACATTGATGTTTTTGACTTTAAATTAACAACTGAAGAAATTGAAAAAATACTTGCTTTAAATATAGCAAAAAGAGTTTATATGGACCCAGACAACCGTCCTGGTGTTCCTGAAGAAGAACTCCCTTATTTTCCAGAGGAATTCTAAATTATTTGTAAAATGTTGTCTCTTAACAGACATAATTATTGAAAAAATGACAAAATAGTTTATACTATAAATAGTTTTAATTATTGTTTTTATAATTAAAAATTAGTTTTTTAATAATTATGGGGGACATAATGAAAAAGCATCGTAAATTAAAAATATTCGGAATTATTTTAGCAACAATAATTATATTTTTTATCATAATTAATGTCATACCACCAACAAAGGTAATGAAGGTAAATCCATTTATTAATACGAATGATAAGCCTATGCTATGTGCACATCGTGGAGGATCAATTACAAATCCAGAAAACACATTAAAAGCTTATAAAAATTCTATCAATGATTATCAGGTAGATATTCTTGAAACTGATTTATGGTTGACAAAGGATGGTCATTTAGTTTTAAATCATGATGAAACTATTAATCGTACATCTGATGTTGAGGTATTATTGGGTGCTGATAAAGAGTATAAGATAGAAGATTTTACTCTTGAAGAGCTTCAAAATTTTAATTTTGGATATAAATTTAAAGATGAAAATGGTAATTATCCATATAAAAATTTAGTTGATATAAATACAACTAATAGAAAGGAAATTATCAAAGAGAATGATTTATCAATTGTAGAAGCTAAGGATTTATTTGGATACTTTTACCAAAATAACAAAGATTTATTATTCATTGTTGAAATTAAAAATCCTGGAGAAAAAGGCTTTGCAGCAGCGGAAATATTAGATGATTTACTAACTAATGTTTACCCTGACTATCATGACCGAGTTGTTATAGGTACTTTTCATAATGAAATTGAAAAATGTCTTAAAAATGAGCATAGCTCTTTATTAAGAGGTGCATCAACCGCAGTAGCAACTAAATTCATTATTACGCAAATGCTTAAAGTAAATATTTTTGATAATGATAATTTTGCTTGCTTACAAATACCTACAAGCCAAAGTATTTTAGACCTTACATGGGATACTTACATAAAAAGAGCTCATAGGAGAAATATTGCTGTTCAATATTGGACTATTAATGAAGAAAGTGAAATGAAAAAGCTTATTAAAAAACAATGTGACGCAATAATGACAGATGATCCGGGTCTATTAAGAAAAGTTTTAAATGAATACAAATAATACGAACAAAAAAGCTATCATAATGGTAGCTTTTAATATGGTCTATAAGGCATCATAGGATATGAGTAAATATTTTGAGGATATGGTTGTTGGTAAGGCTGAGGATAATATGGTGTTTGATATATTGGATACTGTTGTTGATTATTATTTTTGTTTAGAAAAATAAAAGGGGTTGTGATTAAAACACCTGCGAGGAATGGAAGTAGTATTCCGCCTCTATCATCATAATTGTTATTTCCTCTAGGATTAAATCCACTAGATCTTGGATTATAAAAGTATGAGCCGTTATAGTTTAAATAATTATAAATTTTAATCACCCAATATATTATATTTATTAATTTTATAATATTTTTGGCATATATCATTTATAATTAATTTTATTCTAGCTTGTAATAAAATAAAGTCAACTTTAATCGAATAATTAAGAATTAAACAATAAACAGTTATTCACTCAAGGTAAAACCTTCTTATTGAAAAAATTTGCTAAATTTACAAAAAGTTATATAATAATAGATGTAGATATGAAAAAATAAAAGGTGGTTATTACCATGCCAAAAGTTGAAATATATGATAGTTTGGAAAAATGTTATCTGGTGACTTAAGTTGGATGAAAAATTTGAAGCCGCTAGAAGAGAGAATTGATTGGAAAGAATTCTATAGACACCCTTTATACACACGTGATGAAGTATTAGCAATGACTTTTGAAGAATATAATATCAAACTTTGTTTAGAAGTTAATAATTTAAAAGAGGCTGCTAAATGTCTCGGATGGTTTGATGAATACTATGGAAAAAGCCCAAAAGAAATGCCATTTAATTTACGTGACATTTGGTTATCTTGTCACGCTGGTTGGTATCCTGATGAAGATTTAAAAATAGTGTCTTGGGACAAAAAATACGTCGAAAAAACAATTGAGGCCTTAAAGAACGGATTAATTTAATACACAACAATTAAGCACTTACAAAAGAGTAGGTGCTTTTATTATACCCAAAAGATAGATAATCTTGAGCGGCATTATTTATACGTCAGAAAATAAAAAAAAGGCTACACCGAGACTGTCATCCCTCGGAAGCGGGAGGTTTCTTATGTTTCCTCCCCGTAGGTCGAAGACAGTTCTATGATTTCCACCCTGTAGCCTTTATTCAATTATATTCTAGCATGTAATAAAATAAAGTCAACTTTAATCGAATAATTAAGAATTAAACAATAAACAGTTATTCACTCAAGTAAAAAAATTCTTATTAAAAAGTTAGAAAACGTTTTCTGAAACTATTGTAATATTTAAAAAAAAGCAGTATAATTTATAAATGCAACGTAACATTAATATAAATATTAAGGAGATGATAAATAATGAAAATAAAAATTTTTGGAGAAGAAAAAGAAATAGATAAGCCATTTCGCATTTCTGAGCTTCTTCCAAGCGATAACGTAAAGTATGTTTGTGCAAAAGTAAACAATAGAATAAGAGAATTAGACTATGTTGTAACTAAAGATTCAGTTATCGAACCATTAGATTTAACTAACACAGAATCTGTAAATATATATCAATCAACACTAAGATATGTATTTTTAATGGCTGTAAATCGATTATATAAAAAGGTTAAGGTTACATTCAATTATTCGATTTCAAGATCAATATTTGCAAATATATCTGGCTTAAATGGACCAGTAGATCAAAAGATATTAAATGAAATTCAAGAAAAAATGCAAGAAATTATCGAACAAGATATTCCTATTGTAAGACATAGTACAACAATCGAAGAAGCTAAAAAAATATATAATGAGTTAGGATATTATGATAAAGCTAATATCTTATCATACCGTAAAGATGATACAGTTCATATGTATCGTTGTGGTAAATATTTAAACTATATGTTTGGATATATGCTACCATCTACTAGATTTTTAAAATCATATAAATTAAGACTTTATTATCCTGGTATTATGATTCAATACCCTCGTGCAGAAGTAGGAGGAGAAATTCCACCATTTGAGGATGCAAGAAGATTTACTCAAGCATTAAAAGAAGCAAATGAATGGGGAAATATTACTAAAAGCTCTTCCATTTGGCAAATGAACAAACTAGTTGAGGAAGGCAAGGCAAATGAATTCGTAAACTTATGTGAAACAAAGCATAATAATATGCTTGCAGAGCTTGGATTAAATATCAAAAATGATATTGAAAACATTAGATTAATCGCAATTGCTGGACCTTCATCAAGTGGAAAAACAACATTTTGTAATAGACTAAGAATTGAATTGATGTCAAGAGGAATAAATCCATTAATGATTTCTATTGATAACTATTATAAGAATAAAGCAGAAGCTCCAAAGGATGAAAATGGAGAACCAGACTTAGAACACATTCAAGCTTTAGATATCGAATTATTTAATGATAATATGCTTAGATTAATTCAAGGGGAAGAGGTAAAGTTACCAATATATAACTTTGATTCTGGCACAAGGACATGGACAGATCCTGTTAAAATTGATTCTAATCAACCAATTATGATTGAAGGAATTCATGCATTAAATGATGATTTAACTCCATCCATTCCAACAAGTCAAAAATACAAAATATACATTTCTCCTCAAGCTCAGCTTCATATCGATTCACAAAATCCGATATCAATTACAGATATTAGATTAATTAGACGTATTGTAAGAGATTTTAAATATCGTAACGCTTCACCTATTGAAACTATAAAGATGTGGCCAAGTGTTAGACGTGGTGAATTTAAATGGATATATCCATATCAAGAAGGAGCTAATTACGTATATAATTCAGAATTAACATACGAATTATGTGTAATGAAAAAATATGCACTTGAAATGCTTCAACAGGTGCCATACGATAGTGAATACTTTATTCAAGCTAATAGATTATCTAAATTCTTAAAATATTTTAACGATATAGATGATAAATACATCCCATGTAATTCTATATTACGTGAATTTATTGGTGGAAGTATTTTCTATGATAACTAAAACTAAAAGGCTATGATTTCATAGTCTTTTCTTTATATAATAATTGTAAAAAACAAACCAAAATTAATATAAATATTCATTTAAATATTATATAATTAAATTGAAAAGAGATGATAAAAATGAAAGTGAATAATCCTGTATTAAAAGGATTTAATCCTGATCCATGTATCATACGAGCAAATGATAGATATTATATTGCAACCTCAACATTTGAATATTTTCCAGGAATTAATATTTATGAATCTAAAGATTTAGTAAATTGGAAATTAATTGCTCATCCACTAGGTAAAGATGAAATAAATATGCAAAACAATTTATCCTCATCAGGTGTTTGGGCACCTGATATAACCTACTATGAAGGTACCTTTTATATTGTGTTTTCTAACATGCAGCATTGGGCTTTAGGGCCATTTAAGGATTGTCAAAACTTTATAATTACATCGAAATCAATCGAAGGGCCTTGGTCAAAACCTATCTACGTTAATTCCTCAGGATTTGATGCTTCCTTATTTCATGACGATGACGGAAGATTATATTTTGTTAATATGGAATGGGATTACCGTAAAGGAGGCCGAGGAGGCTCGTTTACAGGCATTTTAGTAACTGAACTAGATAGAAACACATTCAAACCCATAAGTGAGCCTAAAAACGTTTTTAAAGGCACTGAAAGAGGATTTGTAGAAGGTCCACACATCTATAAAAGAAATGGTTATTATTATTTGTTATGTGCTGAAGGCGGAACTGGCTACGAGCACGCGGAAAGTGTTAGTAGATCTAAAAATATTTATGGGCCATATGAACTTCATCCAAATAAGCTTTTGATATCATCATTTGAAAGTGACAGTCTATTACAAAAAGCAGGACATGCATCTATGGTTGATGGTAATGAGAATGGCTGGTTTATTGCTCATTTATGTGGAAGACCTAACAAAGATAAAAGATGTATGCTAGGAAGAGAAACAGCTTTACAAAATATTATATGGATTGATGATTGGCCATATTTAGCAAATAATTCAATTCTACCTAGAGATTATTATGAAGTAAAAACCGATACAAAATATATAGATGATAATTACGATGTTATATATCAATTACCATCAAAACGTTTCAGTTTAGACTTTCAAAGCTTAAGGATTTCAATGGAAGATAGAATTAGATATTGTGATAATAAAATCTATTTGAAAGGTGCTCAATCAATTTCTTCAAATCAAATTCAAATGACATTAGCAAGAAGATTACAACATAAAAAAGCAATGTTTGAGGCTTGTTTAGAATTTGATCCAACATCATTTATGCATATGGCAGGAATAATGATTAGATATCAAGAGGGAGATTTAGCATATCTTTATGCAACTATGAATGATGATGGAAAAAGTGTAATAAAGTTAATTATTCAGAATAACTATAAAACTGAATTGCTTGATGAAGAGGAAGAGTTTAATCATGAGATTTATCTAAGAGCATGTGTAGATAATAATATTGGTACATTTTATTTTTCACATAATGGCAAAGAATATAAAAAATTTGGCCATGATATTGACATGTCATTGTTTAGTGATGAGGTAGTTAAGCTAGGTGGATTTACAGGTACAATGTTCGGGATAAGTGCATCAGATTTACAATATTATAAGAAAGAAGCTTGCTTTAAAAACATCCATTATAAGAGCTTAGATTAAAAAAATATGACTAATAATTGCACCTAAAAATGTATTTATTAGTCTGTTTTTTTTGCTAAATTATCAGCATAATAATCATATTCAAATTATAAAAATGAATATATTTAATCTTGAATTAATTCGCAGTTTTTGATATACTAAATATGTATATTTTTAAAGGAGACGTTGTTTATGAAGAACCTATCAAACTTGAATATTACACCGTTCACAAACGATGAAGTAATGAAGTTAATAAAGCTTTATCAATATAAAGGAAAAGACTATTTTTATCAAGAAAAAATGATATCAGATTTAGAAACAATTATTAAACAAACGGTTGAAAGAGATTGTTTTGAATTTGCAAGTTTTTTAGATTTATCTATTACTGAAAATAGAAAAAACCTAATTATTAAAAAGGGTAATCAACCAAAGAATAATGAAGAAAAATTACTAGTTAATTTAAAACAAATCCTATCTAAAATACAAGCTGATGTTAATCAATTTGAGTTCATTACAAATGAAGTTTTATTGCTAAATAAAATGCTATATAAGGGTATTCATGATGTTTCATTCAACACTACCAAAGTGAAGGTCAAAACAAACATTTTATATGAAGAAAAGAAGATTTCAATGCGAGATTCATTACAAGAATTATTAAGCAAATATGAAGCATTATCTAATTCTGGAAGATATGAAATTACT
>CAMEKY010000074.1 GCA_945921565.1 uncultured Clostridium sp.
AATATATTTTATTATTCAGCAGGAGTACTATACTTAGCTCTCATCTTTCTATCATGTCTTTGTAAATTCTCCAATTTATCCTTTGCTTCTTGGGCCTCATCAAGTTTCTTTTCATACAAAAGAAGGCTATCCTCTCTATAAATAGAACCACTTTTTATTTGTGGTACAACTGGATAAGGCTCAATATCAATATTCCTTCTAATATCCCAATATCTAACTCCATCAAATTCCAGATAAGACAAATAAGACCCTTTGAATTTACTCTTTGTATTTCCATCCTTATCAACTATTTCTCCCTCAAAGTAATCACTTGTCTTTCCGCTTACATTTCCCATCACGAAATCAGCACTTAAGTCATTTTTCGTATCCTTAAAGTGCATTTCCCCTATGTTCTCATGTCTGAAAGCTCCCCAGAATGTGTTGCTATACTGATCGACGCAGTAGTTAAATTCTATATGAGATCCATTGACATCTACTGCTCTTTTACCAACATTGGTCAACTTGCAGGAATCGAACCAAGCGTTGGTGACAAATGAAAGGTAGCCATAGTATTTGTAGTTATTATTAGGACCGTTGATGAGGAAGTGGCTAACAGGGGGGTGATGGGAAGTCTGTTCGACATACTCATGAGAACCATCTTCCCACATCATTTCATAGGTCTCTCCCAGAATGGGATTTAATGGCTTAAGAAAGACACTTGATTTATACCACGATGACATACATGCTGTGATTGTTAGTTTCATTCGTTCAACAGCGTCGTTACTTCTTGATGCTAAATTGAGGTATAAGGGAAAATTAAAGTGGCCATTGCAGACATGTTGAAGTATACTGATAGGGACCATTACCTTGATGGGGATGGTAACGGTGGTAAGATTGAAATCTCCACTTAGGATTTTCTTTCCGATTTGTTTAACGAGGTCCCACCCGATGCCTCTGATGAGACCTGTTGTCTTTGCGTCGGGGAAGTCTACACCCCCATAGTATGTATTGGCATAGGGGGGGACATACTCATCTTTGTCTTCTGGAAATTTAAAGTTCTTGATGTATTTCTCGAAAAATTTGTTCCACATTTCAACTGGGTCCTTCTTCATTGCTAACTTTTTCTCGTCATGGTCATATAAACTGATAGGGTGATGAGAGATAACAGTTCCCATTAGCTTTTCAAGGTCTATTATAGTTAAGGGCATATGATACCTCCTTTGAGATTGGAATTTTCTTCTTCGGACATTAATGATATAATATGAGATAATTATTATCTTATGCTTATTTAATTATGAAATTACTTATATAATTGTAAACTTTTATATTGATTTTATTAATATGAATTTGTTTAATTATGGTAATGAATTGATAGCTCTTATAATGCTATATTTATTGATATTTAAAGCTAACTTTAAGGTGTTTAAATTTGTAAGCTTTTTTCAACTTTTAAACCTTCATAAAGCTACGTTTAAAAACGTTGTTTTACAAGCGAATTTTAACTACGAAGAAGGATTTTCAAAGACTGCCCCATTGCAAAAATTCATTATCGATTTAATGCTTCAAGGGTATGACAAAATCGAATCCATGGTTCATGAGTATTCATTTGATTCGGCTTTAAATAAGTCAGATAACATTGAAAATACAATCTATAAATTACCTCAAGTATTCACTAAAGATGATATACGAGAAAGACATCCATACGTGTCAGAATCAACGATAAATCGTACTCTTCAAAAGCTTAGAGATCAAGATATAATTAGGCCAAACGGAGTAGGTAGAAGTGCCTCATGGATACGTTTAGTTTCTATCGAAGCATTTAATCCTGACTATAAACAAATGGAACTTTTTAGTGAAGAAAACCAACCGTCAAATGATTCAAATGATACTACTATGATTGAAGGATTTAACTTTGATTTGGATGATAAATAATACAGTTTTTAAAGTAATTTAAATAAAATAGTTAATTAAAGCTCACACAAAAAATGTGAGTTTTTTTAAATATTTAATTGGAAGTATAACCGCTTATTAGATGCCTGCAAATAAAAATAATTTCAAATCTATTATAGTATTAAAAACCAGATGTAATATTATTAATAAATTGTAATTCTAGCATATATAAAAAATATAACTTATAATTATAATCACAAGATAAATATAAAATTATTTATTGATTTAAAATCTGGTTTAAGTATTTATTTGCATTAATAGAAAGAATTAAACATTACAAAATTACAAAGCGTACCAGAATAATTATTTTAACATTATAATAGTATTCAATACTAGATGTTATGCTATAAGTTATATTATTTATTAGTTATATATAACTTATTTTCTAAAAATAAAAATTATTGTATTAAGAAAATAATCTAAAGAAGGAATAATCATATTGATGCCAAACTAAAATAATTTATTACAATTAAAACGTAAAATTTTATGATCGAAACAATATTATAATGTAAAATAAAATTAAAAAATACATTAAAAAGCCTCATTATTAGGCTTTGAAATTGATAATTATCCATTAATATAAATTTCGATTGCTAATAATAAACATAAAAAAAGAAATAAATAGCCTTATAAAGCCATTTATTCAATATTTTTAGGATAAAAAATCATACATTTTCATTAAAAAAACGAAAAAATGGTATTTTTTTCGTATTTTTACGAAATATCTAGTATTTAAAACCAAATAATCTATAAATAAAATCTATTAAAAATAGTAATAATATTTAAAAATATTAGTTTGCTAAAGCAAATAAGTACTTAAAATTAAACTCTTTTATATTATTTTTTTACAACCTCTATATAGTTATTATAACTAAATTATTTCATTACATAAAACTATAAATCTTATGGAAATAATTACTTAAATAATGAAATGCATGAAATAGAATAGCTATTTTTATATACAATAATGTATAAGTAAATTTATTTATATAGCCATGCTTGAAGAGATAAAAAAGTAGAAGAATCAGAAAAATAAAAGATTATTTAGATAAGCTTGAAAAGAACTATTCTTTCAATGCTTCAAATGAACTGATGTTAATTGATCTATTATATTATGAATATATATATTTTTTTTAATTCCAGATAAAAATGGACTTAGATTCTGGTCAAAAAAATATAGAAAATTACATATCTAAATGACGAAAAATATTAAATAAAACCCTCGACAATAGATGATAAAAGTAGAAGAATTATGATTTTTTCCAGCTCTGACTTTTATGCTAAAAATTACAAAAAAAGTCAAAAATAGAACATGGGACCTATAATCATCCATATTTCGTAAATCCAACTTCTAAAAAAATAATCAAATAATATCTAAACTAGTCATTAATATGTTCAATGACTATATTTAGCGGTAGAAGAATGGCTAAACTAACCCTTTTTACATACTCAAAACATGTTTATTATATACTTTCATCAGTTAAAAAGGCCATTTCGAAAAATATAAACAACTTCCTATAATATATATTATGTTAACCAATTAATATTAAGTTAACTAAGCCATTTTTTATTTCTTTGTTGATAGTGTGGATTTGTGCATTTCGCTTTAAATCACTTCCGTTTTCAGAGCTTGAGATTGCGGTTGGGTTAATAATTGGTTATTTGAGCGCTCAAAATCTAACTAATATTTAATTCTGAATTATATGCTGTTGATCACACCATTTATCTAGTTTTTAAAATCAGATGACTTATGAAAAATGTTTTTGACAACCAAGCTATGCTCAGGCTTAGAAATGCAGCTAATTTATTCATCTGTTCCCATATCTATTTCAATAATAGTGTATTAAATAAACTTACATTATTTACGTAAGTTTTACAAAAATATATAAATAGCTAAATTTTGATTTGGAGGAACTATATATGATTCTGTTTTAACGCTTGACCTTTATACTTTATTAGCTATCGTTATTTCGATTGCTAATAATGCAAATAAATGGATTTATAATCCGAATCATTTTAAAATGCAATTTAAATGCTGATTTTAAAGGTTTTATTATATAAATGTATAAATAATCATTTTTAACTATAAATGTTCTAAAATCGCTTAAAATGGGCCTAATTTTAAGTGTAGTGCTTCTTTTATTGCCGAATAATTGCAATGATTAATAATTTATTTTTTCATTTTTGATATAATGTGGTCTTATTCCTCTTGTTTTTTTAATAATATTAATACCTAAATTACTATAAACTTGTTTAATATCCAAAATAATAAAACCATTGATTGTATAATCATATTTATCTATCATTTTTTATTACTCTATTTTCTAGTTTTAATTATTTGATATACTTATATATAAATAAATAATCTAGTTTTCTATACTAGTAGTGAATTAAAAATAACCCTACCAATAACATACACGCTTTGAAGTGATCAATTATTCTTTTTGTTTTTATTATCGGATATTATATAGTAAATACTTTTATATCTAGTATTATAAACTAGTTAATTGTTGAAATATATTTTTAACTTATAGATTCATCATTATACGTACTTCTTATCTGATTTGTTCACAAATTAATAATACGTAGATTTTTTATTTACATAATTGAAAAAAACATGCGCCAATATTAGCAATCGAAATAACCAATATATGTATAAATATAATTTCGTTTTGTTAAAATATTTCAATTATAATCTAGTTTTAAAAAATATCTATTGTTTATAAATATTTTATTTGTTAGTTATAAAAACTAGTTAGTAAATGAAATAAATCTATACCTTAATGATGGTCCTATCCTTATATATAAATAAATAGACTTATGGATAGATAAAATATCTGATCAGCTATATCGATTCAATATCGAAATCAATATATGTTATAAATATATTTCATTTAATATGTAAAAATAAAAAATACTAATTATGATATTTAATACTTTACAATCTTGTTTTTAATACTATATTTACATCAAAAAAAATAGGAGCTGTTATTTGCTCCTATATACCATAATAATTATTTAATTAAATCTAAGAATGAATCTCCATATTCCTGAAGCTTTATATTAAAGTTATCTGCAATTGTTTGACCAAAGTCTGCAAATGTTTTTCTATGTCCTAAATTTACTCCCTTCATATTTTTTGCATATGCTAAAAGTGGAGTAAATTCTCTTGTGTGATCTGTACCAGTCCATGTCGGATCATTTCCATGATCAGCTGTAATTAGGATTAAATCATCATCATTAATTGAGGCCATAAGCTCACCAAGCTGGACATCAAACTCCTCAAGACAAGCCTTATATCCTTGGGGATCTCTTCTATGTCCATAAAGGGCGTCAAAGTCTACAAGATTTAAATAGCATAATCCTTCAAATTCTTCATTCTTACATATTTCAATCATATGCTCCATACCTTCATGGTTAGATGATTGGCGAATTGATTTAGTAATTCCACAACCATTATATATGTCAGAAATCTTGCCAAGCCCAATAACAGAAAAACCGGCTTCCTTTAAATTATCAAGTGTAGTTTTACCAGCTGGAGAAACAGCGTAATCATGACGGTTTGCAGTACGCTTAAAATCGGCTGCATTTGTACCTAAAAATGGTCTTGCAATTATTCTTCCAACTTGCCACTCTGGCTTCATACAAATTTCTCTTGCAATATGACAACAGCGATATAATTCCTCAAGTCCAAATGTTTCCTCATGAGCTGCAATTTGAAGGACTGAATCTGATGATGTATAGACTATCATCGCACCCGTCTTCATTTGCTCCTCACCTAGCACCTTTAATATCTCTGTTCCTGATGCTGCACAGTTACCAATAACCTTATGACCTGTTTGCTTTTCTAGCTCATCGATTAGTTCTTTTGGAAAACCATTTTCAGTAAATGTTTTAAAAGGTTTAGTGACCTTTAAACCCATTATTTCAAAATGACCTGTTAGTGTATCTTTTCCAAGTGAAATTTCTTGTTGATATCCATACCCACCAATTGGATTTGGATTTTCATCTACTCCTTTAATTTTTGTTATATTTCCATAACCAAGTGATTGCATGTTTGGCAAGCATATTCCATTACATGCTTCTGCTATGTGCTTTATTGTATTGGCACCATCATCGCCATAGTCTTTACTCATAGGTTCAGTACCACAGCCAACGCTATCTATAACGATAGCAAATACTCTTTTAAATTTCATCATTTTCCTCCTTATTCGCTAGTGGATGCGTATTTTTATAAATTTCCTTTAATCGTGATTTATCTATATGAGTATAAATCTCCGTTGTTGATATATCCTCATGACCTAAAAATTCTTGAACGATTCTTAGGTCAACTCCATTTTGAAGTAAATGGGTTGCACAGCTATGCCTCAGAGTATGTGGGCTAATTGATTTTTGGATATTGTTTTTTAATGCTGTTTCTTTTATCAGCTTAAACACCGATTGCCTACTTAACTCATTAGATTGATAATTTAAGAATAAAATATTTGTGTTTTTGTTTTTAGATAAAATTGGTCTTGCGTTTTCAATATAATTTCTTAAGGAAACTATTTCCTCATCCCCCATAGGTACAATTCTTTCCTTATCACCTTTTCCAATAACCGAAATATATTTAGCATTCATATGAATATTAATAAGCTTTAATCCAGTAAGCTCACTAACTCTGAGTCCAGAACCGTATAATACTTCTAAAATGGCTTTATTTCTAATTCCAATTGGTTCACTTGTATCAATTGAATCAATCATTTTAGAAACTTCTTCAACAGTTAGTACCTCGGGTATTTTTTTATCAAGCTTTACATTAGTAATAAGCTTAGTTGGATTTTCCATTGATAAACCTTCATCTAATACAAATTTATGAAATGATTTAAGTGCAGTTATTTTTCTTTGAATACTTTTCTTCGCAAGGTCTTTTCTTTTTAAAGATAATATATATTTATTTAAGTGAGTTTCTGTTACCTCACTAATAAAATCTATTTTCTCATATTTCTTTAAAAACATACCATAATCTTTAAGATCATTTAGGTATGATGAAATTGTATTTGAACTTAAATGCTTTTCTGTCTCAAGATAAAAGGCAAATTGGGAGAATTCATAAAATGCTACCTCTTCTTCTTTAGCATCTTTCTTTTTAATCAATATATCACCATCCTATACAAATTCCATAAATACTTCATTCGCAAGCATTACACCTTTTTGTGTAAGTTTTATTTTATCATTATCAATACATATTAAATTTTCATCAATAAGCTTTTTAAAATTAAAATCATTTAGTGGATCCGATTTAAATCTTTTTAAATATTCTTTAATAGATACTCCATCAATTTTTCTAAACCCTAGTAAAAAATATTCCTTTTTTTTCTCATCATCAGAAATTGATTCAGAAGTTTTTTTGTTTTCATAATAATACTTAAGCCTAGAATCATTCGTATACCTTATATTATCAAGATATCCTGATGCACCAGCACCAATTCCAATATACTCCTTAGAATCCCAATATACTTGATTGTGTAGCGATTCAAAGCCTGGCTTCGCAAAATTAGAAGTCTCATAATGATGATAGCCATGTTTTTTCATCTCATCAATTATTAATTCATACATTGAAGCTTCTGTATCATTATCAAGTAATTTAAGTTTTCCCTTTTTTTCAAGATTAGAAAAAACAGTTTTTTCTTCAAGAATCATATTGTAGTATGATAGATGAGGTAAATCTAAATTAAAGAACTTGTTTAAGCATTCTTTAACTTTTTTAATACTATCATTTGGATGAGCAAATATTAAATCAATATTAATATTTTTTATGTCATTTTCTTTTAACAAATTAATCGCACTAAGTACATCTTCATAGGTATGGTGTCTGTTTAAAAAAATTAAATCTGAATTTATAAACGATTCTACACCTAATGAAACTCTACTAATTCCATATTTTTTAAAAAGCTTTATTTGATTTAAGGAAATAAACTCTGGATTACATTCAATGGTATATTCGATAGGACTTAAATCTAAAGAACTTATTTTTTTAAGTAATTTTTCTAAATTATAATCACTTAAAAAATTAGGTGTACCTCCACCAATATAAATTGTTTTAACTGATGAAAGGTATTTTTTATAGTTATCAATGTCTTTACATATATAGTCAATATATTCATCAATTTGGTTTTCATTTAATGCTATTCTCTTAGGGAAATCGCAATACGCACAAATATGCTTACAAAACGGAATATGTATATAAAGTCCACGCATAATATCACCATTTAATTTTATCACATTTTAAAAACCATTTAAAGTATGTTTTAATTTAATTTATGCTAGGATAATACTGTATTTTATGGTAATATATATAATATAAATCAAAAGGATGTGTGTTTTTTATGCAACAGAAAGAAAAAACATTTAAAGAAACATTTGATTCTATTTTTAATAAGATTAAAAAAGAAGTTATTACTGGATTTAACTGGTTTAAAAATGTTTTTAAAAGTTATAGTGATACAATAACACTTTTACTAGGAATTTTCATTTTATTTACACTGATTGTATTCTTTATTTGCTATAATAGAGGTGGCTTTTTTACCATAAATACTGATGATATTCAGCAGTATTATCCAATCATGGCCGGATTTATTAAGGATTTAAAAAATGGAACCTTATCATTGTATAATAATAGTTTCTTTGCAGGTACATCATATTTTGCGAATTCATATTATATTCCATTAGATATTTTTACATTATTAACCTATTTGTTTAGTTTTATTATGAAAACTGAAACAGCATATGGATTAGTAAATCTTTTAAAAATAGGTGCTGGTGGAATGATGATGTGTTATTATATGCATAATCATGGTTTCAAAAATAAAACTAGTTTTTTATTTTCATTAATCTTTGCATTTGGTGGATTACTAACAGCAGAGTGCGTATTCCCTGTTTATTGGTCTTTATTATTTTATATTCCATTAGGATTATTTGCAGTAGATAAGTTTCTTGAAAGTAAATATAACTTCTTCTATATACCTTTATATACATTTATAATTGTTCTTTATGATTTTTACATTGCATATATGCTGCTAGCATTTATTATGATATATCTTGTAATGATGAAGGTATATAAAGGAGACGGCACTTTCTTTGGTAAAAACACGATATTTAAAGATAAGTATTTATATATTGATATATTCTCATCTATTGGACTAGTATTAGTTGGATTAATGATGAGTATGTTTATTTTCTTACCATCATATAAATATATAACTGGTAAAACCTTAAGAGTATCTACTGTTGAAGTAATCTTTAAATATACATTAAATG
>CAMEKY010000075.1 GCA_945921565.1 uncultured Clostridium sp.
GAATTTCTTACCATCAAACGCAATTGTATGACCTGCGTTATTACCACCTTGGTATCTAACTACTACATCAGCCTTACAAGCAAGATAATCTGTAATCTTACCTTTTCCTTCATCTCCCCATTGGGAACCTACAACAACTAATCTTGACATATATATACCTCTATTTTCTCTTATCTAAAATATCACGTGCTACCCAAACACCATTTGCACCTGCTTGAGCAAGACCTCTTGTAATACCAGCACCGTCTCCACCAACATAAAGACCATTGATTTTAGTCATAAATCTATCATTGACAACGGGACGAGCAGAATAAAACTTAGCCTCAACTCCATAAAGTAGGGTATGCTCAGTTGCTATACCAGGTGTAACCTTATCTAAAGCTTCTATCATTTCAATAATTGACTTCATTGTGTTATAAGGTAAAACTAATCCTAAATCGCCAGGAACAGCCTCCTTAAGTGATGGCTCAACAAAGCCTTCCTTTAAGCGTTTTTCAGTTGTTCTTCTTCCTTTTTTAATATCACCATAGCGTTGCACAATAATTGAGCCACAAGACAATTGATTTGCAAGTCTTGATACTTCATGAGCATATTCATTAGGTTCATTAAATGGCTCTTCAAATTTGTGAGATACAAGTAATGCAAAATTTGTATTTCTTGTACCAAGCTTTGGATCAGCAAAGGCATGTCCATTCGCAAGCATTGTACCACTATGATTTTCAACTACTACGTGTCCTGATGGATTTGAACAGAAGGTTCTAACAATAGTACCAACACTTGTACTATATAAGAACTTACCCTCATATAAATTACGATTGATCTCATCCATAATAATATCTAACGTTTCAACTCTAACACCAACATCAACCTGATTATGTGTCATTGCAATATCATGTTTCTTACAGATATCCTCAAGCCAAATTGAACCATCACGTCCTACCGCAAGTAAAACCTTATTAGTTTCAATTTTTTCGCCTTTAATTACAACCCCAACAACCTCACCATTCTCGACTAAAACATCCTCAGCCTCAGTCTCAAATCGCATATCAATAACCTTAGCTAAGTCATCAAACATTCTTTTTAGAATTTCTAAATTGTTCTCTGTACCCAAATGACGAACTCGACTACGCAAAAGCTTAAGTCCAGCTCCCATAGCCTTTCTTTCGATTTCCTTTACAGCAGCTGTTGTTGGGTCAGTTACTACCTCGGTTGCACCATATTTTAAATTTATTGAATCAACATATGAAATTAAGCCCTCAACTTGTTCTCCTGATAGATAGTCAGTCATCCATCCACCAAATTCGGATGTAATGTTAAACTTTCCATCTGAATATGCTCCTGCTCCACCAAAACCGTTTGTAATCGAGCATGCAGGATAGCATCCAGATACTCCATTTTTATTTTGAGGACATTTAGGAATCTTATGCTGCATTACAGGACATACACGATGATATATATCATGTCCTTTATCAACTAAAAGAATCTTTAAATCTGGATTCTTTTGATTTAGTTCGTATGCGCAGAATATTCCACATGGACCTGCACCTATTATTACTACATCATATTTCATATCTAATCACTGCCTTTTGTCTTACACTTCATTATAGCAAATTTCCTTTTGATTTTAAATTGTTTTCTTCTAAAAACGATAAAATTTTATTTACTACAGTTAATTCGCTTAAAATACAGAAAAACTATATAAAATTGTTACCAAAGAATAAAGAACAAAAATCATCATTCTTGTTCTTTATATTTATATTTAATTTATCTTTGAAACATAATTTATTAAATATTTTTCAATAACATTTAGCGCTTCAAATTCCGCCCTCATTAGTGGATTATCACTTAATATAATTATAACCGCAAATAAGTCTCCTAAATGATGAAGTTTTTTTCCATAAATATATTTTTTTAGATTAGTACCTAAAACGATCTCCACTTTATTGTCCTTTGATAACTCGACCTTTCCACTTTTTAAGAATAAATCTAAAAACGAAACACTTAGTTCTTCATGAGGTCTTATTTCTTCAAGGGTGGAGCAAATAACCTCTGAGGATGAGGCCACAATAAAATCAACCTTATCTTTTTTTAAAGCTTCTATTAAATGCTCAAGATGCTCATTTAATTCCTCAACCACTGTATATTTTGATAAAATTATTTCTTTATTAGATGTGTATATATCAAGCATATCTCCTGGACCAACTCGAAGTCTTTTTCTTATTTCCTTTGGTATAACAATTCTCCCAAGTTCATCAATTCTTCTTATTACGCCAGTTTCTTTCATATTTTTCACCATATTTATTTTTACCAGAAAATAAATAATTATTTATGATTAAATTAATTTATCTAAAAATGTCGAAAGAATCATAATATGATTTGTTCCCTTAACTTTGTTAATAACAATTTCAATTTGCTTATTATAGTAATGAAGATTTATATTTTTACTAATATTATTTGCAAGCATAAACATTTTATTACCATCCATTTGATTACTCATATGCTCGGACATAAATAAAATCATTTGGGTTTTATTATCAACGATCTTAGCGATCTCAAGCTGCTCATTTAATCTATTAAGTAATATTTCATACATATATGTATTTATTTGCTCATCATAATCACCAAATCTATCCTTAAGTTCTAAAGATAAGTCCTTTATATCACTTAAACGATTGATTTTGTTAATACGTTTGTGAATCTCAATTTTAACATCATCATTATCGATATATTTAGATGGAATCAATCTATCCGCATATGCCTTATTTAAAGATGCGTCCTTTTCTTTTTTAGGCTCTGGTGGAAGAGGATTTGAGATTTTCTTTATTTCTTCATCTAATATGTGCAGATATGTTTCAAGACCAACTGTTTCAATAAATCCTGATTGCTCATCTCCTAAAATATCTCCTGCACCTCTTATTGCAAGATCGCTCATAGCTATCTTAAAGCCTGAGCCTAATTCATTAAATTCCTTGATTGTATCAAGCCTCTTTAATGCAGTTTCTGTTAAAATATAGTGTGGTTCATACATTAGATATGCATAAGCTATCTTATCACTTCTTCCAACACGACCACGAAGCTGATAAAGCTGAGACAAGCCTAAACGATTAGAATCATGGATTATGAGGGTATTAGCGTCAGGTATATCAATGCCTGTTTCAATAATCGTCGTGCATACTAAAACATCATACTTACGATCAATGAAATTTGTGATTACATCCTCAAGCTCACTCTTATCCATTTTACCATGGCCAACACAAATTCTCGCATCAGGGACAAGCGCTTGAATGTGAGATGCAACATCATATATAGTTTCAGTAAAATTATACATATAAAACACCTGACCATGGCGAGCTAATTCTCTTGTGATTGCATCTCTTATTATTGAATCATTTCTTTCAAGCACATATGTTTGAATTGGATAACGATTTTTTGGTGGTGTTTCTAGCATTGATAAAGTCTTTATTCCCATCATCGACATTTGAAGAGTTCTTGGAATAGGTGTTGCCGATAAGGTTATCGCATCTACATTAACCTTAAGAGATTTAATTTTTTCCTTTTGAGCAACCCCAAATCGTTGTTCCTCATCGATTATTAAAAGTCCTAAATTATTAAACTTTATATCCGAACCAAGTAGCTTATGAGTACCTATTACAACATCAACCTCGCCACTCTTTAATCCTGCTTTAGTAGAATTTAGAGCTGATGTTTTTTGCATACGATTAAATAAATCAACTCTTATTCCAAATTTTTCCATTCTATTTTTAAATGTGTAATAATGCTGACGAGTAAGGATTGTTGTAGGCGCAAGAAGAGCCACCTGCTTACCATTTTCTACAGCCTTAAATGCGGCACGTAAAGCAATTTCTGTCTTGCCGTAACCCACATCACCACAAACTAAGCGGTCCATAACCCTTTCAGTTTCCATTTCTTCCTTAATTTCCTTGATAGCCTTCTTCTGATCAGGGGTAAGCTCATAGCCAAAATCAGATTCAAATAAAACCTGATCTGCAGTATCCGGACCACATGCAAAGCCTACTGAGGCGCTTCTTGAGGCATAAAGCTTGATTAGCTCTTGACTAATATCGTGAAGTTTTTTCCTAACCTTTTCCTTAGCCTTGCTCCACTTCTTTGTACCCAAGGTAGAAAGGGTAACCTTTCTTGCTTCACCTGCACTAAATTTCTCAATTAAGCCAATTTGTTCCAGTGGAATATATAATGAATCACCTTTATCATATTCAATCCAAATGTAATCTCTCATTACTCCTGAGGCTTCAAGTGTTTTAAGGCCGCGATATATACCAATTCCGTAATCGAAATGAACTACATAATCCCCTTTTTCTAATTCATCATAATGACTTATTTTTGTTGTGTTTTTATAAATAGATTTATACTTAGGCTTAAGTGATACTGCATATTTTACATCAAATAATGTAGCCTCATCTAGCACAATTAGATTTAAAGCATCTGCTTTAAAGGAGCATACATGCTCACTCATAAGAATATTAAAGCTATTTTCCTCTATTGAAATATCTGAGTCAACTAAATGGTAGCTTATTTTCTCATCTAAAAGAGTTTCTACAAGCCTATCCTTCCTTATTTGATTTTTAATGCTTAATACAACTGTATATTTTTTATAAATATCCTTCAAATATTTAATAATAGCCTCTTTATGAGCTTTAAAATCAGCCGGAATAGTTGTTAAAAAGTCTGAGCCTTTATCAAATACATTCACAACTCCCTCAGATAATACAGTTGCTTTATTTGCGAGTTCTTCAAAGCTTAAGAATTGATTTATATTAATAGGCATTTTTTCATGCTTTTCACTTGAGTAATTCTTTAAATCTGTCATCATTTGATTATAGCTATCTTCACATTTCTTATAATCAATTAAATAGATTTTTGAATTATCCTTATAATCAAAAATAGTCTCAGTATCACATATAAACTTAATATATTTATAAAGTGATGAGCTATCCTTGTGAAAATTAAGAGCTTCAATATCCTTATTAATTTTTTCTTCTTCCTCAATTGTCACATTTATTTGGTGAGCATATGAGATGATTTTATCTGTAGCAGATTTAAGCATATCATTATCAAATATCATCTCAACTACCGGAATTATTTTGAACTCTTCAATATTATCAAGGGAACGTTGAGTATCTACATCAAAGTATTTCATTTCATCAATTTCATCGCCGAACAAATCTAATCTAATGGGATTACTATAGTTTAATGGAAAAATATCGATTATTGAACCACGATGAGAAAACTGACCCGTTTTAGTTACAGTATATGAGTACTGATATCCAAGATTAATCAAAGTATTATAAAGCTCCTCTTCATTAATTATCGTGTCCTTTTTAATATTAATTACACATTTTGACCAATAATCCTTGCTAGCCTCTAGCTTAACTGCTCCCGATAAATTTGTAACTACAATATATTCCTTATTCTCTAGCATAGATACTAGCGTATTAATTCTTTCATATTTAAAATCTCCCATCGATTCTATCATTTGAGCAGCAACTATTTCATCCGATGGAAAAAATAAAATCTTATCATCAGCCAAATCATTAATTAATGTTTCATATACCTTCTCAGCCTCATATAAGGTAGGAAGTACAACAAATATTGTTTTATTGTTATGGATAAAATCAGATTTTATCATCTCTAACATAAAATTTACATTTTGATTTTTTAAATAAATTCTATCATTAAAATCAATTACCTTATTAAGCTTTTCATAAAAAAAATTACTAAACATACTATCTCTCCTCAAACAAACAAAGTAGGAATCATCTTCCTACTACTTTATATTTTTTTGTTTAAATTATAATTCTAGCCATCCTAAATTAATCATACGCTCGGTACAAACGTGCGATATTAAGGCAATACATACACCCAAAATAGCACCAGCTAAAACATCACTTGGAAAGTGAACATAAAGATATACCCTAGAAAATGCAATAATGAATGCAACTAAAAACAAGGCAATTCCTATCCACAAATTAAAATAAATCATTATTGTGGCTGCTAAAAATGCACATAATGTATGTCCTGATGGAAATGAATAATCCTTGGGAGGATTAATTAGTAAATTAACCTCCTCATTTCTTCTAAAGGGACGCTCTCTTTTGGTAAATCTTTTAACAATTGCATTACACACAAGCAACTCTAATGTTAGAGCAAAAAATATTTCAAATCCAAATTTTCTTGTAGATTTGAAGAAAAACAAACCTACGCCTAAAATCATCCAAATAATGGAATAATTAAAAAGAGTAGAAAAATGCTTCATAAATTTATCTAAAAAGCTACATTTAAAATGTAGACGAATAAACTCAAGTATCTTATAGTCCATTTATTCTACTCCTTTATATTAATTAGCTATTTTAGTCGCAAGTCGTTTATCATCCTCATATAGAATATAATCCTTAAGAACCTCTGCAACATGAATATATGATTTATTTAGTGCTTCCTTATCACTAGGTGATGGATGCCCTAAAACCCAATCTACTATTGGAATAAATTTATCCTTATCAATTCCGATTTTAATCCGTTTAAACGAATCTGTTTGAAGATTATTAATAATACTTTTAAGTCCGTTATGGCCTCCTGCACTTCCCTTAAAGCGTAAACGAACCTTCCCCGCAACCATATCTAAATCGTCAGAAATAACAATCAAATCGTCAATATCTATTTTATAATATTTCATTACTAAAATCAGACTATCTCCTGATAAATTCATATATGTAGAAGGCTTAAGTAAAATCGCCTTATGCCCTGAAAGATTTACAGTCGCAATACTACCCTTAAATGCTTTTTCCTCTTTAAACGAAACATTAAGCATGGAAGCTAGCACATCAATCGTATCAAATCCGACGTTATGTCTAGTATGCTCATATTCTTTGCCAATATTACCAAGTCCAACAATTAGTTTCATTATAGTAAATCTCTTTTTGACTTATCATAGCTATATGTAAATAAGCCTGATAATGATTCATCCTTAAATATACGCAAAATTCCATGTCCTAAAATATTACCAACAGATAATACCTTAATTTTTGGTGATTCCTTTTGGGCAGGCTGAGCAATTGTATTAGTAATTACAACCTCTTGTAGGGCAGAAGAGTTAATACGCTCTACTGCAGGGCCTGATAAAACACCGTGTGTCGCACAAGCATACACAACATTTGCGCCAGCTGCGATTAAAGCGTTTGATGCGGCTACTAAAGTACCAGCAGTATCAATCATATCATCAACAATAATACATGTTTTTCCTTCTACATTACCAATAATGTTCATAACCTCTGCCTTGTTTGGCTCAGGACGACGCTTATCGATAATAGCGATTGGAGCCTCAAGCACTTGAGCAAATGCTCTAGCACGAGTAACACCACCGTGATCAGGGGAAACAACACAAACATTTGGAAGCTTCTTATCTAAAAAATAATTTACAAGGACAGGAAGTCCCATCATATTATCAATAGGGATGTTAAAAAATCCTTGAATTTGAGCGGCATGAAGGTCTAATGTTATAACACGATCAGCACCAGCTGTTTGAATCAAATCCGCAACTAGCTTGGCACTAATAGGTTGACGACTTCTAGCCTTACGATCTTGGCGAGCATATCCATAATAAGGGATAACTAAAGAAATTGACTTACAAGATGCTCTTTTTAATGCATCACACATAATCAATAATTCCATCAAATGATCATTAGCAGGGGCTGATGTTGGTTGAACAACAAATACATCACATCCGCGAACAGTTTCATTAATACTAACATTAATCTCTCCATCGGCAAAATGTAGCACATCACAATCTGAAAGAGGAACTCCACAAGCCTGTGCAATTTCTTCTGCTAACTTTGGGTTAGCGCTCAAAGTAAACAATTTGATTTTCTTTCCATCTAAAATAGCCATATTTAAACTCCTATATTTAATTATTTTCAAAACTCAATTAATATTATACATTGCCAAACTTGTTTTTTCAAATGATAATCAATTTTATTTGAAATAAAGCGTTTTACATAATAAAATTCAATTATAAATAAATCTTTATTTTAAATATTAATATTAGGATAAAAACTTACTAATTAAGCTTCTATAATTCATCCATTTCTAAATTTGAAGCATAATTATTTATTTCCCACAGCGTCTTATTCCAGTAATATTTTTAATTAAGTTAAAATTCATAAAAGGCCTAATCTTATTAAGATATTTTTCTCTTAATATCATAATTATCCATCTTTGTCCCTTAACTCAATTATACTGAAACACTTGATCAATTTAGTAAAAATCTTTCACTTCGCATCATAACAACATAAATAATAAAAGCCAAAGGATTTTGAACTATAACAATATTCTCTGGCTTTATTTTTATTCAATTAATACACTGAAAGCATTACATAATATTTGTAATATAAATATCGTGATATTTAAGTAAATTTGGAAGTTCATTAAGCCTATTAGCTTCTCCAAATGCAAATAATGATGTTCCACTTCCGCTCATTCCAACTACTAACCCTTGGGCCTCAATTTTTTTCTTTAGTTCCCCTAATTCTGGCTTAATCTTAAAGGCAGGGGCTTCAAGCTCATTAAATAAATTATTCTTTAAGAATTCTAAATTCCCTGTCTTTAAGAATTCCTTAATTCCTTCAAATTGTTCTTTATGAATATTTACAGTATTAAAAGTTCCATTCTCATAGACAAGCTTGGTAGATAAGCCATATGGTGGATTTATTATTGCAACGGGAATTGGACTATAATCAAAATCAAGCAAATTTACTATTTCACCTCTACCCGTACAAAATGCAAGATGTGAATAGACACAATATGGCATATCTGAACCTAATTCTTTTGCTAAATTAGATAAATCCTCTTTACTAGCCCCAACCAAAAACAAATAATTTAGTCCTCTTAAAACTGCAGCTGCATCAGAGGATCCACCTCCTAAACCAGCCTCAGATGGGATTTTCTTGTTTAAAACAATTCTTACTCCTTTTTTTATGTCGTAATGATTTAAAAATA
>CAMEKY010000076.1 GCA_945921565.1 uncultured Clostridium sp.
TTCTGATTATCTTTTTCTTTTTCTAGCATAAGTGTTAAATTTTGACGTATACGTTTTTTTTACTATAATTTCTGATTATCTTTTCTTTTTTTAACATAAGTGTTAATTTTTGACGGATATTTCATTTAAAACACTAATAAAAAAAAGTGGTTTTGGACCACTATTAATTAAAAATGGAGGTCCGGGACGGATTTGAACCCCCGCATCAGGCAGTTGCAGTGCCTTGCCTTACCACTTGGCTACCGGACCATTTTTAACGCTATTTAATTATAACAATTGATTTGCTTAAAGTCAAGCCTAAAAGCAAATAATCTTTCATAATTTACCCTATAATTTAAAATTATGCTGGCAAGTTTTATAAAATTACATTTTTATTCTTTATAATTTTGAAAAAAACTTAGCATTTTATTGAAAAAATATTCGTTGTTTATTATAATTAAAAATAACAAAGGAGAGAGGTTTTTAATGATTCTATCTACATTTTTTGATTTATTTAAAGCATTTTTATTTGGAATAATAGAAGGTATTACTGAATGGCTACCAATATCTTCAACTGGTCATATGATTCTTCTTGAGGAATGGCTTAAGGTTGAGGAATCATTTGGTTCAGAATTTTGGAGCTTGTTTTTAGTTGTAATTCAGCTTGGTGCGATTTTGGCAGTTGTAATCTGCTTTTGGAATAAGCTGTGGCCATTTTCTTCTAAAAAAACAAAAGAAGACAAGGCTAACACATGGAAACTTTGGCTTCATGTGTTAATTGCATGCTTACCTGCAGCTGTTATAGGACTGATATTTGATGATTGGCTAGATGAACATCTGTATAACTTTCCAACTGTTACAATCACACTTATCTTATATGGTGTATTATTTATTATAATAGAAATATTTAATAAAAAGAGAGAATTTAAAATTACAAATTTAACTCAAATGACTTGGAAATATGCTTTAATTATTGGTGTTATTCAGCTTTTAGCATTGATACCTGGTACATCAAGAAGTGGTGTTACTATTTTGGGCGCAATGCTACTTGGACTTAATCGTGAATCATCTGCAGAATTTTCATTCTTTTTATCAATACCAATTATGTTTGGTGCATCTTTATTAAAGGTTGTAAAGTATTTCGCAGACGGATTTGAAATTAGCTATACTCAGTTTTCGTTTTTAGGAGTGGGCTGTATTGTGGCTTTTGTGGTGAGCATTTTAGCTATTAAATTCTTATTAAAATATATCAAGGGCCATGATTTCAAACCTTTTGGTATTTATAGAATAATTCTTGGAGTAGTATTACTTATTTATATTATTGTTAGTTAAATAGAGGAGGAAATATTAATGATTTTTGATGATTTAAAGAAAGCAAATATGGAAGCCTTAAAGGCAAAGGATAATAATGCAAGAGGTATTTATTCTGTCCTTATTAACAAATGTATGCTAAAAAGTGTTGAGCTTAAGGCCCAAGGTAAGACATTAAGTGATGCGGATACATTACAAATAATTAATAAGACAATTAAGGAGCTTGATGAAGAGGCTGCTGCTTATAGAGCTGGTGGAAGAGAAGAAAATGTTAAGGTTATCGAATATCAAAAGGGCTTAATTGCTAAGTATCTACCAACGCTTATGAGCGAAGAGGAAATCACCTCAGAAATTAATAAGCTTGAGGATAAGTCTGTTAAAAATGTTATGATTCATTTTAAAAACAATTTTGCAGGAAAATGTGATATGAAGCTAGTTTCTGAGCTTGCAAAGAAATTGGGATAACATTTTTCAAAAAAGCCTTTCTACGGACGGAATTGAATGCTATCATTTATAACAATAAAGTTTAGCTATGATTATTATATTAACGAATATGATTTACGATCAAGTACGAAGTTTGGTAGATTAATTATCCCAAGAGAAATACAAATAAAAAAACAAAGAGATAAATAAAAAAAGTAATATTTATAATATTAGACCTTAGAAGAAATTCTAAGGTATTTTCAATGCTATAAATAGTGGGGTACCTTGACATTTTTATGATTTTGAGTAAATTATAAGATAATTTTAGAAGATGCTGATTGCTATGGATAAAAAAAATTACTAAATAATTTACAAAAATGTGGACATTTTCTTCATTGTCTTAAAGGCAAAAGATGGATATAATAGTGTACTAACAGAGGGAGGATCAAATTTATCATCTGGTCAACGTCAGCTTCTTAGTATTGCAAGGGCATTTATCGCTAAACCTAAAATATTGATTTTAGATGAGGCTACATCAAGCGTAGATACTAGAACTGAAAAGCATATTCAGGATGCAATGGTTAATTTAATGAAGAATAAGACTAGCTTAATTATTGCCCATAGATTATCAACAATATTAGATGCAGATAAAATTGTTGTTATGGATAAGGGAAGAATTGTTGAGATTGGGAATCACGAGGAGCTTTTGGCTAAAAAGAATAAGTACTATGAGCTTTATATGACTCAGTTTGCAGGCAATCCAGTATAAATAAAAAGACCATTATAGGAGAAAAATAAAATCAATCCTAAATGGTCTTTTATTTACATATATAGCTAATGTGTTGATTTTCGTTACAAATGATATCTAGAGTTTCTTTTAAATCATTTATGCATTCAATGCTTAGTGAATTAAGTATTATTATTTTAATAAACTCTTTAGCAGAAGTAAGCACATCGATTAATGCATCGTAATTTAGAGAATACATTTCTTCAAAAGTGTTTTGAAACACTTGCAAAACCTTAAGCTTATCGCAGGCTTCTTGTCCGTTAATAATTATTTCCATAATCAATCTTAAATGAATTGCATTATTTTAAATGATTCGTAGTGATCACTTGTATAGAATATTAAAAAATCAGATGAATAAACTATTCTTTTAGATCCTCTATTTCCACCAGTATAATCTATATCGCATTCTGTATATGTTCTTTTGTTAGCAGATGGTAATATACCTTCACGATTATAAAATTGATCTCCACCAGTGCTTAGTTTATTTTCTGATGTGTAATCACTTTTACTAAAATCATTCTTTTTCTTGAAATTAGAAGGTAATTTTTTATATGTGTAAATATAAGCACCAACCTCTTCCTTACTAGTATATAAACCGGTATACGAGATTGAATATTTTGATAAGCTGACTGTAATTACATCAAAGCCATAATCATCAAATGTAGTGGAGGATGTAGTGGTTGTTGATGTAGTAGTTAAAGTGGGCTTAATGGTAGTAGGTAGTGCAGTAGTGGTTGATGGTTGGTAAGAAGTGGTTGGAACTACAGTTGTAGTTGATACTGCATTTGTTGTAGTAGGCATTACTGTTGGTAATGTAGAAGATGTGTCTGATGTAGTACTTGTAATAATGTTTGTGCTTGTAATAGTAGTTGTAGTTGATGATAAATTTAGTTTTGCACATGAGGTGATAACAGTTAAAAGGATAAAACTTGTAATTATCATTAAAATGATTCTTTTATAATTTTTCATACTTTCCTCCAAAAATGTATGTTAATTTTAGCATATCTTAATAAAAACTTCAAATAATTGTAAAAAAAATTTTTTTTTTAGATTTTGCTCAATTATTTATTAAAATATTGTATAATATATGCGGAATGAAAGGCAGTGAAATTATATGAAGAATAAAAGAATAATATTTAAAAAAGTATTTACACGTGTTGTAGTTACTTCGCTTGCTCTAATAGGACTTGCTTCCTGTAAACAAAGTAATGAAGAAACAACAAGTGCTCCAACAACAGTAGCACCAACGACAAGTACAAGTAGTACTACAACTAACCAAGAAGTACTAGTAAGCTTTGATACAGCTGGAGGTAGCGGTATTAACAGCCAAAATGTGGCAATTGGTTCAAAGGTAATTAAGCCTGATGATCCAACTAAGGATGGTTATGTTTTTATTGGTTGGTTTGAATCTAATGAAGAAACAGCTAATGCTTGGGATTTTGATAATAATACAATATCAAATCCAGTAACAATCTATGCTAAATGGGGAAAAGTATATACAGTAGAAGAATTATTACAATTATGTCCAAGTACTGCGGGTGAAACATCAGAATCACGCTATTATGTTAAGGCTACAGTTAAGTCAATTGATAATGCAACATATGGTGGTATGACTATTGAGGATGAAACAGGTGAAATTAGTGTTTATGGTTCATATGGAGCTGATGGAGAAAAGAGATATTCTGAGCTTGATGAAAAACCATACGCAGGTGATTAAGCATAATGAACCAACTATAGATCCTTCTGATTATGAAGAGGTTAGTATTTTAGCTGCAAGAGCTAAAGAAGCTGGAGCTAAGGTAAAGCTTACTGGAGTTGTAGCTAGAATTACATATGCAACAGGAAGGAAGCCAAGTGGCTTTTATCTAGTTGATAGCACAAATTCTATTTATGTTTATGATGACCAAATAGCCTCTCAGGTTGAAATTGGGAATCAAATTACTATCGCCGCTAGTAAAACCTATTGGATTTTAGAAACAGAGGCTGCAAATGCCGAAAAATATGGATATAAGGGCTGTTGTCAGGTTGAGAAGGCTACGTTACTTGAAAATGATAAACAAAATCATGAATTCGATAAATCATGGATTTTGGAATCAACTGTAAAAGAAATGCTTGAAAATCCTGTGTCAAATGATATTACAACTACAATTTATAAGGTTAATGCCCTAGTGGCTAAAAAGCCAGGAAATGGCTTTGTAAACTATTACTTTTATGATATTGACGGCAAAACTGGTACCTATACATATACTCAATGTAATGGCTCAGATTTTGAATGGTTAGATGAATTTGATAATAAGATTTGTACGGTATATCTATCAATAATTAATGCAAAAAGCTCTGCATCAGGCTGTGTATATCGTATTTTACCTATTGCCGTATCTGATGATAATTATGAGTTTGATATTGCTAAATCTGCCGAATTTGCTGTTAAATACTATGGAGTAGATCAATTCTATGCTACCTATACAGCAGATCCTGAACTTGAATTAATTACTAGTGTTTCATCAGAATTGCTTGGAATTAATAATGTAACTTTAAGCTATTCATCAAGTAATGAAAAAGTTATTAAATTTGAAATTGTTGATGGAAAGGTTATAATGCATACACTAAATGCCGGAGAAGCGGTTGTAACTATTACAGGTCATTATAATTATCCTGAATCAGATACAGAAGTATCATACAGTGAAGACATATCTATTAAAGTTGAAAAGAATCAAGAATATGAATCTTTAACAGTTAAGCAGGCAATTGATTCGGAAATTGAAAAAGAAGTTATTGTAAGAGGAATTGTAGGTCCATCTTTAGTTAATCAGGTTGGCTTCTATTTAATTGATTCAACTGGTGTTATTGCGGTTAAAACAAGTAGCGAGGTAATGCAAACTCTTGATTTTGGCAATGAGGTTGTTGTTAAAGGTACAAGAACAGTATTTAAGAGTGGTACTGATTGGTTTGGCCAATCATGCATATTAGATTCTGTTGTGCTTGCCAATTACTATGGAAGTCATGATTATTCTAAGGAAAGCTTTGACTCAACTAAGACATTGGATGACTTATATTCATTAGATGCTAAGGTCGATTATTCATGCCAAGTGTATGTTATAACAGGACAAATTGAATGTGTTTCAACTCCATATTATACTAATTATTATGTTGTATCTGGAGATACAAAGGTATTATTATATAGTGGTAGTGGTGCCCAATATGCATGGTTAGCAGACTATGTAGGTCAAGATTTAACCATTGAAATTGCAATGTGTAATTGGAGTGGTAAAAAAGAATATCGTGGATGCATTTTATCAATTACACTTGAGGATGGCACAACTATTTATAATACTTTAAATTTTAATAAATAAAATAATTATGCAAGCCTAAGGTAGTATTTAATGTTAAACTATCTTAGGTTTTTTGTTTTTTGGGTTTATTACCTAATTTTTTAGGAAATTTTGTTCATGTTATTGCATAAATTTCATTTTTTGTTATAATTAATTGATTTTTTAATTTTAAATCTTTTATTTAAAAGATTCAAACTGTGTTAGGAGGTTATGTTCACTTGAAAAAATTAATTGAAATCAAAGATCTTACAAAGGAGTTTAACGGGAATATCGTTTTAAAGGGTATATCCTTAGATATTTATGAAAATGAATTTGTAACCCTACTAGGACCATCAGGCTGTGGGAAAACTACAACATTAAGAATTCTTGGAGGATTTGAAGATGCTACATCTGGTACAATTTTGTTTGATAACCAAAATTTACTAGAAATTCCGTCCTATAGAAGACCTACAAATACGGTATTCCAGCATTATGCATTATTCCCTCATATGGATGTATATGATAATGTTGCGTATGGCTTAAGAATTAGGAATCATATTTCAGTATCTAAGCGACTAAAGAATTTCTTTAAAGGCAAGAATAAGGAATCTTTTCCATCAAAAAAAGAAATAGAAAAGGATATTAAAGAAAAAGTCTCCAAACTAATAAGTCTTGTTGGACTAGATGGGTATGAGCATCGTGATATATCAAAACTTTCAGGTGGACAGCAGCAGCGAGTTGCAATAGCTAGAGCCTTAGTTAATAAGCCAAAGGTTTTATTGCTTGATGAGTCACTTGGAGCCTTAGATTTAAAGCTTCGTCAGGAAATGGAATATGAGCTTAAGAAAATTCAAAGAAATTTAGGTATTACATTTATTTTTGTTACTCATGACCAAGAGGAAGCATTAACAATGTCAGATAAGGTTGTTGTTATGAACAATGGGGAAATCCAGCAAGTTGGTACACCAATTGATGTTTACAATGAGCCTGCAAATCGTTTTGTCGCAAATTTCATTGGTAAATCTAATATTATTGATGGTATTATGCACGAGGACCTACTTTGTGAATTTGATGATAAAAAGTTTGTATGTGTTGATAAGGGATTTAAAAAGGATGAAAATGTTGATATTGTAATCAGACCGGAGGATATTGATATTGTAGATAAAGAAAAGGGATTCTTTACTGGTGTTGTAATTTCTTCGATTTTCAAGGGAGTTCATTATGAAATTCATGTTCAAACCCAAAAGCGTGATTTCTTAATCCACACTACGGATTATCATGGTGTAAGTGAAGAGGTAGGACTAACTTGGACACCAGATGATATTCATATTATGGAAAAAATGGAGTGGTAGAATGAAAAAGAAAAATGCGCAGTATATCGTATTTTTAATACCATATCTATTCATTTTAGTTGGTTTTATTCTCCTACCTATGCTATCTATTTTAGCGTATTCTTTAATAGATAAAACATCAGAATTACCTATCTATTCATTTACATTTTTCAATTATTCTAAGTTTTTTGAATCATATTTATATTTAAAATGTATCCTTAAAAGTTTATATTTGGCATTGGTATCAACCATTGTTTGTTTAGTTTTATGCTATCCGATTGCATATTTTATCGCAAGAAGAAAGCCACAGACTCAAGCAGTATTAGTACTGCTTGTAACAGCACCAATGTGGGTTAATATGCTTTTAAGAACACTTGCAATTAAGCAAGTATTTGACGGACCACTTTTAGCAATTGTTAGATGGTTTAATCCAGATATTAACGTTATTATTGGGAATGATTTTTCCGTAATATTTGGTATGGTCTATAATTATGTTCCATATATGATTTTGCCTATTTATACATCGCTATCAAAGCTTGATCCACGCCTTCTTGAGGCCTCTACAGACTTAGGAGCTAAGAATTACCAAACCCTATTAAATGTAATTGTACCATTATCAGTGCCTGGTGTAATATCAGGAATAACAATTACATTCTTATCATGTGCAACAACTATTACAATAACAAAGTATTTAGGTGAAGGAAGATATTTCTTGATTGGTAATTTGATTGAGACAGAGTTTATTACAAATTCAAGATGGAGCTTTGGAAGTGCAATAAGTATGATTTTACTAATTGTAATTATGCTTGTTATGTTTATAATTAATAAATTTAATAAGGAGGAGAAAGAATGAAAACTACAAAAGCTAAGATTTTTTCTAAAATTTTTATGATCTTATTTTTCATTATATACTATGCTCCTTTATTAAGTATTGTTGTATTCTCATTTAATGATGCAAGAAGTGTTACCCATTGGGGTGGATTTACATTTGATTGGTATAAGGAATTATTTACTGATGAAAGAGTAGTTTCAATTATTATTAATACTCTATTAATTGCAGTAGCATCAACAATTATTTCTACAATTATAGGTACACTTGCAGCTATCTGTCTAACTAAGCAAAGAAAGAAGTTTAGAAAGCTAATACTTCAAGCTAATAATTTACCGATAATGAATCCTGATATTGTAACAGCAATTGGATTATTGCTACTATTTGTATCATTACGCGTTGAAAAAGGCTATTTTACAATGCTTCTAGCTCACATTTCATTTTGTACACCATATGTTATTGTAACAGTTTATCCAAAGGTTAAATCGCTAGATCCAAATATATTAGAGGCGGCATTAGACTTAGGTGCTAAACCATTAAGAGCGATTTGTACAGCTATTTTACCTCAAATTAAAACAACAATTTTTGCGGCAGGAGCAATTGCATTTACAATGAGTTTTGATGACTTTGTCATTTCATATTTTACCGGAGGATCAAAATTAAACATTTCAACCTATTTATACACAGAAGCAAAAAAAATAAATCCAACTATAAATGCCTTATCTACAATTATTATGCTTATTATTGTACTTAAAATTGTATTAGATAAAATTATGGAAGCAAGGAGGAACAAGCATGAAAAGGATTAACTGTTTAATATTGATATGTGTTATGCTATTAACTTTATCATCTTGCTCAAGTAGCTCAAGTGGGGATTTAAATATATATAATGTTGGAGAATACATTGATATGGATTTGGTTTCTGAGTTTGAGGAATTATATAACGTTAAGGTAAACTATACAACATTCGACT
>CAMEKY010000077.1 GCA_945921565.1 uncultured Clostridium sp.
TACCAAGCCTTGAGGCATTTAATAATGTTCAAAGCTTTTTAGACCAAGTAATTAATAAAATATAAAAGGGAGAATACTATTAAATGAAGAGAGTAGAAATTGTTGGCGCAAATTATTTTGGGAAATGGGATAAAACTCGTACTGCATGTAGATGTATTGTAATAAATAAAGATAAAATGTTACTTTCATATGAAACACTTACAGACCAGTGGATGATTCCAGGTGGAGGAATTGAAGATGAAGAAAGTGAAGCGGATTGTTGCGTAAGAGAGGTTGCGGAAGAAACAGGATATCTAATAAAAACATCTGAATGCTTGCTAGAAATAGATGAATATTATGAAAACTATAAGTTTATAAGTAAGTATTTTATTGGTGAGGTTTTGGGAACAACAAAGCGAAATCTTACAAAAAGAGAAATAGCGGTCGGAATGGAACCTAGATGGATATCTATTAAAGATATAAAGCACATTTTCTCATTACATGATTCATATAAGGATACAAATGAAATGCGAAGAGGAATGTATTTAAGAGAATATACTGCCTTATGCGAATTAATCTAAAATTTCGGGTCAATAAATATTGACCTTTTTTTATCAAAAAATTGTAAATAATGGTTGCTTAATCATCACCAATGCTAAAAATTCTAATTTTTAGGATTTTATCTAGGATGTTTTATGTTCTAATAATCATTAATTATAATATTGCATTATATGAATTAGGACAACAATACTTTAAAAATAAAATAATAACTGAAGCATATTCATAAAAATGCTTATTTTATGATAATGATGAGATAAGAAATAATAATAATAATAATTATCCAGATAAGAGAATAAAAAGAGGATTATATCGAGCAAAAGATAAAAATTTCATATATTCTTGTTAGTGATTATTTACTAAATAACGATTATTATGTAAATTATAAGTAGAAAAGAGTGATGTTATGTTTGATAAGAATGAAATATTAGAAGTTTTAGAATGCATATATGAATATAATGCCCCACCAACAATAAAAGAAATCTGTAATGATTTATATTATGATAGGATAAAAGTATCAAGTATAATATTTTTTCTTCAAGATTTAGGTATTGTAAAAGTTGATTCGAATAATTGTGTAAGAGCTATAAAAAGATATGATGATGCAATACTATGTGTAGAAGCACAAAATGATTAACTAAGGACCATTTAAAATTTTGGTCTTTTTTTATTCTCGATTTTACATTTACTTTACATTTTTTTACAATCACCCGGTGTTTTTACAATATTATCATGATTATAATAAAGTTGTAAAAAAGGAGAAATAATTATAATGAAAAAAGTATTAAAAGGTATATTGTTAGGTAGTTTATGTGGAGTAAGTGCTTTAGCCTTAGCATCTTGTAAAGATGATCAAAAAGAGGCAGAAAAAATCACTTTAAATTTTGGAGGCTCAACTTCAGTTGAAAAGATTGCAACTGCATTAACAGCTGCATTTAAGGAAGAATGTCCTCGCTTTGAAGCAAATCATAACCATACAGGTTCAGGAGATGCTTACAAGAGAACTCAAGGAAGTGAAAAGGGTTCTGAAAATAAGCTTCATATGGGATTCTTATCAAGAGAATTAAAATCTTCAGAAGCATGTGCTCAAGGTACATCAGGATTAATTTGTAAGGATGGTATTGTTGCAGTTGTAAATTCAGCTAATGATGCAATATCAAATGTAACAGCAGAACAATTAAAGTCAATTTATAGTACTGAAGGATCAGTATGGGAAACATATGGAACATCAGCAAGCGGTAATTTTGATACTTCTAAGAAAATTAATCGTTATTCAAGAGACACAACATCAGGTACTAGAGATGGCTTCTTTACAACAATCGGCTATGAGGATGCTAAAACTGATGATACAAAAATTCCTGGAGCTTCAATTGCATCATCTAACGGTGATATGATTTCAAAGGTAAAAACTGATCCATATGCAATTGGATATATTTCACTTGCTTCATTAGAAGGATCATCTGTTAAGGCATTAAGCTATAATGGAGTTGCTCCAACAGTTGCTGGTGTAGTTGATGGATCTTATCAACTTCAAAGAAATTTTAACTATTGTACTAGATCACAAAGTGATTGTACTAATGATGAATGGTTAATGCTACAATGCTTCTTAGCATATATGAATTCGCAAGAGGGACTTGCAATAATTGAATCTAAGGATGGTATCCTTACAACTAAGATAAGTGATGCTAAATCATGGGAAGAAATTAAGAATTCAAACAAGGATTTTAAAGAACTTTGTAGCAAGTAAAAAAAATCGCCTGTAAGGGCATTTTTTATATATAGGTGATAAAATGAAAAGTCCAGAAAAAAAATTAAAAAATGATAAAATAGTATCAAAAATTTTTCTAGCACTAGCAATAATATGTGCGTCTTTTATAGTATTTATTGTCGCAGTTATATTCTTTAAAGGAATAATCCCATTTATAAAGCATTACGATACAAGCAATGGAAGCTTTAGGGCTTCATTATGGGCTTTTTTTACAGGTACAATTTGGACTGACTATAATTATGGTGTATTGGGTATGATTATTAATACAGTTTATATTGTGGCTATTGCTTCATTTATAGCTCTTTTGATTTCTGTATTAGCCTCTTTATTTGTAGTAAGAATCGCTCCAAAAAGATTAAGCAAAATTTTTGAAGCAGTAATTGAACTTTTAGCATCAATCCCCTCAATTATTTTTGGTCTTTTTGGTCAAGGATTTATTTGTCCAATGATTAGAGATATGGCTGATAACATGGGAATTCAAACGATGGGTGGTTCCTCAGGACTAGCAACAATTGTTGTTTTAGTAATGATGATTATTCCAACAATTACGATGCTAACAATTACCCAAATGGGATCAATTAAGCAAGATCAAATAAATGCTTCGTTAGCTCTTGGTGCTACAAAGGCTCAAACTGATTTTAAAATTGTTTTAGGAGGAGCTAAGTCTGGTATTTTTGCGGCATTGATTTTAGGAATTGGAAGGGCTTTAGGTGAAGCTACAGCTGTATCAATGGTATGTGGTAATGCAATTGATGGTCCAGTATTCAATTTATTTGGGATAACTAGAACATTAACTTCAACAATGATGCTAGGACTTCATGAAACAACTGGTGTAGACTATGATATTCGTTTTTCAGTTGGAATTGTATTGATTGCAATTATTCTTGTTACAAATATAGGATTAAATAAAATCAGAAAGAAGATGATGAAGAATGGATAATAAAAGAAAAACAGCTGATTTTTTTAGATATTTTTCCACATCTTTATCAGCATTATTATGTCTTATAAGCCTAGTAGGTATTGTTGTATATATATTTGTTAATGGTTCTTTGAATTTGTCGTGGAAGCTAATTACAAATGATTACGAGGAAGAACTTGTTACAATAAAAGTCCCATCTTCGTCTAGTTTATTTGAAGATCCCCAAATAGAAGATACTTATTTTTCATTAAAATATGGAATAGCACTAGCGGACGGGAAAACTACAGATGGTAGTTCGTGTATATATATTAAATATATTGATTCCAATTCTCCTTTTAATAAAGCAACTATAAAATCATCTGGGGAAGAAATTGATATATCATTACAAACCAGAGTTGATGTTTTAATGGTAATGACAGAATCTGATATAAAATCGGTTAGTAGTAGTGATGGTGCATACGAGTATACTAAGGTTTTAGATGAGGCAATATCAATTATGTCGATTCAGTGTAAAACAAATGGTGGAGGTATAAGGGGTTCATTAGTAACAACCCTTATTTTGATATTATTGACATTGGTTATTGCGCTTCCATTAGGAATAGGAGCTGCAATATATCTAGTACTTTATGCAAAAGATGGAAAAGTAAAAACAATAATTAGCCAAATGATCGATATGATCTCAGGAATACCATCAATCATATTTGGATTTTGTGGTGCTGTTATATTTATTCCATTTGTGTCCTTGTTTGGTGCATCAGGGTATAGTATCTTAGCAGGAGCATTCACAATGGCTATTGTGTTACTTCCGACAATAATAAAAACAACACAGGAAGCTTTACTAGTAGTGCCTAAGCATTATATGATGGGAAGCTTATCCTTAGGTGCATCAAAAACACAAACTGTATTTAAGGTTATTTTACCAAATGCTTTACCGGGAATTTTAACTGCAATATTATTATCAGTTGGCCGTATTATTGGGGAATCTGCAGCGTTAATATTTGTAATGGGTACGGCAATTAAGGACAACATTTCATTACTTGATGGCGCTACAACCTTATCAGTTCATATATGGAGTATCACGAGGGGTGAGGCACCAAATTATGACACTGCATGTGCAATATCTATCATAATATTGATTGTTGTATTTTTAATTTCAACTGCTGTAAAAGTTATATCTTCAAGATTAAAAAAGAAAATGGGTGCTTAGAATGGAAAATGTATTTACGATTAATGATGTTAATTTATATTATGGACAGAAGCATGTACTAAAAAATGTCAATTTGGATTTGTATAAAAACAAGGTTACTGCGTTTATTGGACCATCTGGATGTGGGAAGTCAACACTTCTTAGATGCTTAAACCGGATGAATGATTTAATTGAGGGCTGTAGGGTTTTAGGAACTATAAAATACGAGGATAAGCCAATTGATGAAATAAATCCAGTATTATTAAGGACAAAGGTTGGAATGGTATTTCAAAATCCTAATCCATTCCCTATGTCAATATTTGACAATGTAGCCTATGGTCCAAGGTGTAGTGGAATAAAAAATAAGGAAAAGCTGAATGAAATTGTAGTAGAATCATTAAAGAAGACTGCCTTATATGATGAGGTTAAGGATAGGCTTAAGGATAGTGCACTTGGACTTTCTGGTGGGCAACAACAGCGTTTATGTATCGCACGAGCAATTGCAATGAATCCGGATGTAATTTTGATGGATGAGCCTACATCAGCCTTAGACCCCATCGCAACACTCAAAATTGAGGAGTTAATTGATACACTTAAAAAGGATTATACAATCATCATTGTAACTCATAATATGCAACAGGCAACGCGAATTTCTGATTATACAGCCTTCTTTTTGATGGGTGAGGTTATTGAATTTGCCGAAACGAGCATATTGTTTACAAATCCTAAGGAGAAGAAAACAGAAGATTATATAACAGGAAGGTTTGGTTAGAATGAAAATTCAAGAGGAATTAAAGGACTTAAATGAAGAACTTTTAAAAATGAGTGACAAAGTTTATCTAAATATGACGCAAGCTTTAGATTATTATTTTAATGAAAAGGAATCAGTTATAGATGACGATGAAATTGATCACTATGAAAGAGAAATAGAATCTAAATGTATTAAAATCTTGCTACATGAAAGACCATATGCTTCAGATTTAAAAGAGGTTACAGGCATTTTAAAGCTTGTTGAGGACTTAGAAAGAATTGGTGACCATGCGGAGGATATTCAAACATTTAGTAAAAAGCTAAACAAACGTAAGGGAGCATTTAACAATCAAGTTTTGAAGCTCGCAAACGATGTAATGGGTATGCTTGAAAATTCTATAAAGGCATATAGGACTAATAATATTGAGCTAGCATCACTTGTTATTAAGCAAGATGATTTAGTAGATAGCACATATGAAACAATAATTGATGAGTTGGCAGCTGTATCTGATATTAAGGGAGACATATCCTTACAAATATACACAGCTATTGTAGTAAAATACTTAGAAAGAGTTGCAGATCATAGCGTAAATATTTGTGAATGGTTAATATATATTGCTAACGGATACCATAAGGATGCATCGATTTTATAAGAAATATTGAAGGTTAATGATTATTGCGATAAAATATATGTAGATTTAAGGAAGGAGTAATATAGCTTGATGCTAGCTGTGACTTAAATGAGTATTTTAATTTATTCGGTTGAAGATGATAAGGATATATCATTAATTATAAATAAAACATTAACTCATCAGGGATATGAGGTAAAAAGCTTTTATGATGGTTCAAGTTTTTTTGAGGAATTCCAATTGAAAAAACCACATATTATTCTACTTGATATGATGCTTCCAGATATGAGTGGTACCGATATTTTGAAAAAAATTCGTTCTATAGATATATATAAAGATATTCAAATAATAGTCGTTTCAGCTAAAAATATGTTACTAGATAAGGTTGATGCTCTAGATTTGGGAGCTGACGATTATATAGAGAAGCCTTTTGATATTTTGGAGTTAATGAGTAGAGTAAATGCCAAAGTAAGACGTATATCTGATAATAAATTAATTGAAGGAATTAAGCTTGATTTAGATAAAAGAATATGTTTCATTGATGGTAATGATGTAAATTTAAGAGGAAAGGAATTTGATATCCTAACATTATTAGTTAAAGCACACGGTAGTATTGTTACAAGGGAAACAATGTTTTCCTACATTTGGAATACTGATGTAGCAGTTGAGAGCCGTACGTTAGATATGCACATAAAATCACTACGTTCAAAAATGCTTAATAAGGGTGATTTGATTAAAACTGTTTATGGTGTTGGTTATCGGATAGGACTATGAAAAAACGATTAATTTTAATAAACTTAAGTGTCTTATTTTTATCATTGCTAGTTATTCTTATTGGCTCATCTATTTCATTTTTAAATATGTATACAAATAATAGTGAAAGTCTACTAGAAAATTATTTGAATATGACTTGCTCAATTTATGAGCATGATAAGGTAGATGATGTAGTTAAGATTGCTAGTGACACAGACCCTGTACTTCGCGTGACTATTATAGATTTATCTGGTAATGTTATAGCAGATTCTAATTCTTTAGAGATAGAAGAAAACCATTTGGAAAGGGAAGAAATTAAAAATCCTGGTAAAATTGTTCAAAGATACTCTCAAACTGTGAATAGAGAAATGATATATTTAGCTAAAAAGCTAGATAATTGTTATATAAGAGTTTCGATTCCACTAGATTCAATTAATAACTTTATTTCTAAGTATATTTCAATTTCATCAGTATTAGTTTTATTGACTTTTTCGATATCTACAATTGTTCTGATAAAACTGAATGATAAATCATTAAAACCAATTAATGACCAAATAAATGAGCTGGCTATAATCGCAGATGATTCACATTATGATAATCTTTCTATAGATGATTTTTCAGTTGTCTTAGGAATGGTTAAGAAAAAAATAAATGACAGGATAAAAGATGCTAAATATAATGAAGATAAGATTCAAAGCTTAGTACGGGAAGTTGATCAAGGTATTGTAGTTATCGATGAAAAGGGTTATATTAACCTAGTAAATCCTAAGGCCTATACATTATTATCATTAGATGGTTCAGATGTGGTTGGTAAAAGGTATATTTATTTGATTGATAATATAGAGCTTCAAGAGAAAATTGAGCAAGTATTAATTAACCACGAAGATAGTTCATTTATCTTCTGTAAGGATAATGCTTATATTAGTGTTCAAATCAAGTTCGTGACTAGTACTTGGCTTTTAAATGGAGTAATTCTAACAATTTTAGATGTTACAAAGGAGAAAAGACTTGAGGAGAGTAAAAAGGAGTTCTTCCAAAATGCTTCTCATGAATTAAAAAGTCCATTGACATGTATTATAGGATACCAGCAAATGATTACCGAAGAAATAATCAATGATTTAGGAGAAATCAAAGAAACTGCTAAAAATACTTTGTCTGAAGCCTTAAGAATGAATTCAATTCTATCTGATATGTTTAATTTATCTACGTTGGAGGTAAAAAAGGATTCTATTAAAGAAAATATAAATTTGAAAGATGTAGTTCTTGAGGTTACAACAGCACTCAATGTTAAATGTCAGGAGCAAAATATTTCATTAGATTTGAATATAGACGATGTAATATTATTGGCCAACACACAAGAGATGGTAGAATTAGTTAGAAATTTAATTGATAATGCGATCAAATATAATAAAACAAATGGAACTGTAAAAGTATTGCTTAATGAGAATTGTCTTCAAGTGTCTGATACAGGCATTGGTATTGAAAAAAATGATATTGAGCGTATTTTTGAAAGATTCTATAGAGTTGATAAGGCGAGAAGCAGAAAAACAGGTGGTACTGGATTAGGTCTTTCAATTGTTAAGCATATTTGTTTAAATTATGGATTTAAAATTAATGTAGAATCTGAAGTTGATATAGGTACAACATTTACGATAGAATTTAATAAATAGTAACATAAAATCTTCAGTTAATAGCTGAAGATTTTGCATTGTAAGAAATGACTATCTATTGTATAATAGAACTATAAAATATTATTATTCAAAGGAGAACTTAATGGTTGAAAGATGCTACGTAATGGTAAAGCCCGGCTTTACAGATTCAAATCTAATTAAAAGAACAATTGAAATATTAGAATCTAAGGGAGTAAAAATGATTGATTTTGCGTATATCACCTATGATGAAGAATGTGCAAGACTTCATTATACGGAAAAAAGTGGTAAGCCATATTATCAGGAATTGGTTGATTATTTATCTAGTGGTCGAGCATTTGGAATGATTTATACAGGTGACAATGCTTTAAGTATATGCAGAAGTGAAGTAGAAAAATTAAGGCACACTTTAAAAGAAGAATTTAATGTTCAAACTGATGTTATGAGGAATATCCTCCATTGTTCTAGTAAGACGCGTGTTGGAGATACAATGCTAGAGCTTGATACACAGCGAGAGATTGCCTTATTTAATTATTTAAAGAAAAAAGAAATATAATACTCGCTAATAAATCTATTGAAAGTAGTTCAATGGATTTATTAGCTAGTGTGCCGGGCATGGCACTAATCTTACTGGTGAAAGTCCAGTCACGGGTATT
>CAMEKY010000078.1 GCA_945921565.1 uncultured Clostridium sp.
GCGATAAAAAAAGCCCTATCCACATCAAGAGCTAAGCTTAAGGCTGCTACCTTCCGATCCTGACCTGGTTCACCGCCCTCAATTGGATAAGACTACTACATTTTAGCACAACAATTCAATTAAATCAATTTATTTATTGCGGATTGTTTTAAAAAAGCTTTGAATTAACTCCTTACACTCTTCTTCACAAATTCCACCTTCATAGTGGATACTAGGATTAGAAAAATTATATTTGAATAAATCAATATATGATCCAGCACATCCACCTTTTTGGTTGTATGCGCCAAAGTATACATTTTTTATTCTAGCATTTATTATAGCACCTGCACACATTGGACATGGCTCTAATGTAATATAGATATCACAATCCTCTATATGCCAACACTTAAGTCTTCTATTAGCTTTTTTTAAGGCAATAACCTCAGCATGGGATAATACATGATTATAATGCTCACGCATATTATGAGCTTTTGCAACAACCTTATCTTTATATACTATAACACAGCCTATTGGCATTTCCTTCTTTTTATACGCTTTTTTTGCCTCTTTAATGGCTAGCTGCATATAATATTCCTTATTTTTCACGACGCAATACCTTATGACATTTACGACATCTAGCCTCATATGATTCCTTAGCACCAACAAGTACTACAGGATCATCTATATATGCCTCATGCCCATCAATAATCCTTTGTGTACGTGTTGCCTCTTCACCACAGCATACACATATTGCAGTAAGCTTAGTTACCTTTTCTGCAATCGCAAGCAAGGAAGGGATAATTCCAAATGGCTTTCCCTTAAAATCTAAGTCAAGTCCCGCACATATCACTCTAAGTCCGTGATTAGCAAGATCAGTTACAACATCAATCATAGACTCATCAAAAAACTGTATTTCATCAATAATAACTGCTTGAGTATCTAGCGTAACATATTTATATATTTCACTAGGATTAGTGATATTAATAGCCTTTTTATGATATTTAGAATGGCTTACAACCTCATCAGTAGAATATCTATTATCAATTACAGGCTTAAATACAACAAATGATTTTTTTGCATATTCCATTCTTGTAACTCGTCTAATTAACTCTTCTGTCTTTCCAGCAAACATTGGACCACATATTACTTCAATCCATCCACCTTGATTAGTATAATAATTCACAAAATCAGCTCCTTACAACTATGGCTTTATTATAGCATTTTACATTTTCATTTTAAAGAGAAGTTTATGATAATAATCTATTTTTGAATACTTCAAGTTTTTTCTTCAAATCACCCACGAACGTTCCTCTCTCAACGGATAAACGACATCTTCAGTCAAACGATTCTAATATTATCTCCCATTTGAAATTGTATTTTCTTATATATTTCTAATATAGCGAGTGTTTCTTCCTTCGCCCAGCTTTATAATCTTCTTTTCCTTAATCATCTTAGATAAAACACTTTCGATAGTAGTTACAGATACATCAGGTAAAATATTGCTGATTTCTTTTTTGGAAATAGGTAATACACTATTTAAGATAGTTGCTTCGATTCTTGATGTTTTATTTATTTTTTTACTATTTACTGTTGCAAATCTTTTATCCAGTTCCTTATAACATGCAAATAAAGTCATCAAAAAGTTTTCTACAAAGCAAAAGTAATCATTTTGATTTTCATGCCATGAAATAGATGATTTCCTCAAAGCCTCGTAATAATATCCTTTGGTTTTATTAATTTGTTCTTCAAATGAAATATATTTACCGGCATCAAAACCAGCTTTATATAATAATAAAAGAGTTAGTAATCTTGACATTCTACCATTACCATCTGAAAATGGATGGATACATAGAAAATCTAAAATTACGCATGGAATTAATAATAGTTGATTGATATTAGGATTATCTCTAGCATCTATATATGCAAGAACCAATTGTTCCATAGATTGCTTTGTCTCAACCGCTGGAACAGGAGAAAATCTGACACTACGAGTTCCATCTTGCTTTATTTCCATAATAACATTGTCACTTGTTTTATATTTGCCAGCAACTGTTGGATTTGCAGTACGAAGTAATATTTCATGAAAAGATAAAATATTAGTTTCTGATAAACTTAATCTATCATGTGATGTATGAATCATGTTCAAAACATCACGATATCCTGCAATTTCTTCCTCATTATGATTTAATGGTGCACTGCTTTTGTTAACAATTTCATTTATTCTTTCATCAGTTGTTAAAATCCCTTCAATTTCATTAGATCCTTTAACAGATTGAACAATCGCTATTTTTTCTAATTCGGTAAAAATATTGGGGAATTTATCTTTTCTACCATCGTTACTACTTTTCATCGAATATATGCTTGTTAGCACATTTATCAAATTACCTGGAATTTTATTAAGTTCTAAAAACGAATAATCATATTTTTTCATTATATCATCCTTCTTCTGCATATATTTTAACTTTTTTTATGCATATAATCAATTGCTATATGCATATTTTTTACCATTTTATATGCATAATAGCATTGCTAATGTGCAATTACACAACCAAGAATTAAAATGATTACTATTTTGCAAAAAATACCACTTTTTTGACTTACGGGTCATCCAACACTCTCAACGGATTTGACAACACCATTGCGAAACACCATATTTTTCATAACGAAACAAAAAAAGTGAATTTATATTAATAATAAAAAAAGCAAACCGTATATTAAACAGTTTGCTCATTAGACAATATATTAAAATGTTTTAAAGCGTCTTCTACTGCAGCAATCATATGAGTAGGGGGATTATAATGCTTTGTTTTTTTCTTAATTCTTGAAACTTGCATTGTTAATCCATGCATTCTTTTAACATAAGCTATATATTGAGACGGAACAATAAATCCATACTTTTCTTTTATATATTCATTAATCTCAGAGTAAGTAGGTTGTTCTCTCATATAATGATTTGACCTTTGCTTTTGTTCCATATTATCGTAATGACTCTTAGGTCTTCCTCTAGTTTTCTTATCTGCTTGACAATACTCTTTTTGAGCAATTCTATCAGGATAAGTACGATATGGAATCATTTTAGGAGCGTCATTTGATAAATTTATTGAAACCTCGAAATTAGAATCATCATTAATTTCAATTTCATTTGATAGATTAAAATTAATGCACTTAACTCTATTATCATCATCAAATTCAATATTCTTAATAAATGTCTTAAATGTTTCAATCTTTTCTTCTTCTGTCATTTCAGCAATTAACATTTCAAAATGATTCATTATAGTAATTATTTTACTACATGATTCACTTTTCTTTTTAGTTACTTTAATTTTATTTTCGATTTTTTTAATACTAAGTTCACATGAATCTATTGCATCATATGCACTTTCAAGACGATTGTTTAAATCTAAACGTTTTCTTTCATAATGTTTATCTAAATAATCGAGATTATCAATATCAAATATAATTAAATCTTTACTTGAATTTAAATTTTGCATTTGTTTTTGTAAATCTTTTAATTGTTTATCAAGATTTGACGAATCAGATTCTTCTTCTAATTGAACTTTTAGCTTTTCAGCTAATTCACCAGTAGTCGTTATTTCTTTTATTTTATTAATAACATACTGCTCAATTTCATCTGCACTTAATCTTGATCTATTATCACAAGTAGGTTCTTCTCTAACTGAATTAGTACATTTATAAAAACTTCTATGATGAATAGATCCATCTTTCCTTATCCATCTATTATTTATGCCAATCATATTTCCACCACAACAAGGACATTTAAGAATTCCAGACAATAAATAAACTCTATGATATGGTGTTGATTCAGATTTTTTTGATCTATCTTCAACTATTTCTTGTGCTTTATTCCAAGTTTCTTCATCAATTATAGCTTGATGTTTTCCATTAGAACTAATATAATCATCAGTTTTAACTCTTACAAATTGATTTCTTTTACCCTTTACCTTAACTCTTTTACGCCTACCAAAAGTAATAATACCTTTATAAAATGGATTAGTAATAATATTTCTCACAGAACTTCTATTCCATTTTTTTGTACTATGATCTTCCATAATTCGTCGCATGCCTCTATTATTAAGTTCTTTTGTTATCATTTGCAATGACATATTGTCATTAACATATGAATCAAAAATAAACTTAACATGTTCTGCAGTTTCGGAAGCAATTATAAAATCATTATTAACTTTTTTATATCCATATGGAGCAAAACCACCATTCCATCCACCTTGTCTAGCCTTTTCCTTTCGACCATTCATAGTTTGCTCTAGTATGTTTTCTCTTTCTATTTCAGAAACTGCCGATAAAACTGAAATCAAAAGCTTACCACTGGTTTGAGAAGAATCAATTCCTTCCTCAGTTGCTATCAAATTAATATCATATGTTTGGATAAGCTCTATTGAATTTAAAATATCAGCAGCGTTTCTACCAAAACGTGAAAGTTTATATACTAAGATATAGTTAATGTCTAATCCATCTTCTATATCCTTCATCATTTCTTTAAAAGCAGGACGACCTTCAATGGATTTACCTGATTTTCCAGCATCTTCATATATTTTCTTTATAATCATTCCTTCACGTTCAGCATATTTCTTTAAAACATTACGTTGACCATCAAGTGAAAATCCATCCACTTGCATTTCAGTAGAAACACGAACATATATTACGCACTTTGAACCTTCTCTACTCATTGAAGTGTCCTCCTTTCATTAATTCTTTTCTAATTTTTGTAAAACAATATCTCCATATTTTTTAATCATTTCAGCAAGTAAAATAATCACTTTCTCTTTTGGAGAAGGATCATTACTCTTAGAGATAGTTTTATTCTTTTTTTCATTGGTCATATTCCTCCTTTCCCATCACTATGAGTAAAAGGTATGACCAATAATTCCTATTACTCTTCTAATATCTTTCCAGATTCAATATATTTATCGATTAATTCTTGTAGTAAAGGATTTGGGTTTCGATAAGTTATTCCAAATTCTGTATCTAATACTACTTTTGTAAAAGCTTCTGCATCTATTTCGATCTCTTGTAAGACATTCATATTTGGATTTTTATCTGATATATAATTCTTTAATTCAGCTCTCCAACGTTCAGCTTTAGGAGTATCCATACTTGATACATATAGTAATTGATACCAATGCTCAAGCTCATGAACTGCTGCAGCTACAAGTATTACTTTATCATCTTTATATTTAGGGTTTAATTTTATACATTGTAATTCGATATCAAGTACTGAGATATTTCCAGGTACTTCTTCAAATATAATTGGTATCGGTTCAATACCTAAATATTCATCACATACTATCCATAGTAGTTGTTCTACAAAGGATAATGTTTCTTCCTCTTCCCATTTATCTTCACCAAACCATTTGATGAATTCTTCTTTTATTTCTTCATTATTCATTTCTTTAAAGTTTTTCATACATTACCTCCAAAATTAACTACTGGTTAATTTCTAACTCAATTATATAAAACAAAGTTATATTTGTCAACTAAAAAATTAACTTTTGGTTATTTTTTTATTTATTTGAGAAAACTTTTATTATATAATGAAATAAAGAGGTGTTAAAATGGAAAATTTATCAAATCTTCAGAAAATTTTAATAAGAATATTAAAAGAAGACAAATTAATGACACAAAAAGAATTAGCCATTAAAATGAATGTTTCCACTGTTGCAGTAAACAAATGGTTAAATGGTGGATCTATAGATTCAAATAAAATTCCACTTTTATGCACAACATTAAATGTAACTCCTAATGAATTATTTGGAATAAATGAAAATTTAGAAGATAGAGAAATCTTAAACATAATTAAAAGCGATCCAGAATTAAAAACTTTTGTACTTACAAGGAAGAAATAGTCTTCCTTTTTTTATTGGTCACGCTGATGAGGCGTTTTATCTGTTGTACCAGTAATTACCAAAGAATTCCATTGTAGTAGATTCTTTTATACCTGCTTCAAGTAGGAATTGTGATGGTTTCATTTTAAATATCTGACCGTTAATATAATGTACAACGCTACAGTACAGATATAATCTTTGTTTTGCTCTTGTAATGGCTACATAGAATACTCTTCTATCTTCTTCTAAGTCCTTATCGCGCTTAGAGAATCCAGGTAGTATTCCTTCATTACATCCTATAACAAATACTGTATTGAATTCTAAACCTTTTGATTTATGAATAGTCAGTAAAGATACTCCATTAAGTTTCTTATCTTTATTTTCTTCTAGCATTAAGCTATTAAAGAATTCTTCTACCTCTTCAGGCTTTAAATCAGATATCATATCTTTTAATGTCATAAGTCTTTGATATTCTGGTTTTTGATTTTGTGAATCAGCTAAGTATTTGTTATATTTTAAATGGTTGAGAAGTTCCATGAAGAAATCTTCTGTTGTTAAATTTTTTAATAAATCTTGGAGTTTAAGAAGATTAAATCCTAGTTTTTGAAATTTAGGATTTAGTCCATAACCTGATGCAAAGGTAATAATATCTTGTTCTTTTTGGTTATGGTAATCTTTCATAAACTCATGAAGTTCATATACTTCAATATGATTGTTTGGCCTATTATAAATTGCCTCAAATGCTATTTCATTTTTAGGATTATATAATAGACGATAGGTATAGATAATAGCTCTTATGTCAGCATATTCAAAGAATGGTTTACCTCCATAAATGGTATAAGGTATTTTCTCTTTTGCGAGTGCTTTTTCTACTGCGAACATTTGAGAGTTATTTCTATATAGTATTGCAATATCTTCATAGGCTTCCTCATGGTTATGAAGTCTTAAGATGTCTTTTGCGACTGCTTCAGCTTCATCTGTTTGAGATATAAATTCTTTATATCTTACATCCATAACTGGTTCTATATTTGATATTAGATTCTTTTCCAGTCTTCCTGGATTATATGATATTAGGTTATTGGCTAAACCTAATATTTTTTTATTACAGCGATAATTTTCATTTAAAATAATGATTTCATTTGCATGAAGTTCAAAATCTTTTAGGATTGCGATATCTGAAGATCTAAATGAATAGATTAATTGGTCTTCATCTCCAACCATAAAGATGTTTTGATAATCTTGTGATACCTTTTTAATTAATTCATATTGAATACCATTTGTGTCTTGGCATTCATCTACTAATACATGTTTATATTGGCATATTTGTTTGTAGGTTGAATCAATTTCAATTAGTTTAATAAATAGTGGTATCATATCATCAAAGTCTATCATTGATGAGCGTAATAATGTTTCTTGATATTCATGATATACTGCGTTTAGAATTAATCTATCTGATTCAGTTATATCATCAATTTCTACTCCATTTTTGATTTTAGAAATATCTTGTACAAATGGAATATTTGAGTACATACCATTATATTTTTCAAGGATATCTTTAATCATTTTACCTTTATCATAATCACTTATGATTTCAGGTCTTCTATCAAATCCTAATTGATAGAAATTTTCAGGAATTGATATTGAATTATAACAAAAGCTATGAAATGTACCTATAAAGGCAGTTGTTTCTCTTCCTAGCATTTTTTCTAGTCGCCATTTCATTTCTCTTGCTGCTTTATTTGTAAATGTAAAGGCTACTATCTCATTTTCACTATAGCCTTGTTCTAATAGATAACATATTCGATTCGTTAAAACTTTAGTCTTACCTGCACCTGCTCCACTCATTACTAATACCTTCTTATTTTTAGTAAATACAGCTTGTCTTTGGTTAGGGTTTAATGTATCAAATTCATTTGTCATATTAACCTTCCATGAAAAGCTTTATTTCTTCTAGCAAATCCATTTCTTGGTTTTTACTATAAGAATTAGCTAAATGTTTAATAAGATCAGCTACTAAAATGTTTGGATTAAAATAGTAATCTATTTTATTTGGATTTTCTAACAGGTAAGTTGTAATTATTTCAGGTAATCTTGGAATAATTGGATTTTGAAATTTATATTTAGCCCAAACATAAATATCTGTGTTTGTTATTTTTCTCATTAGAAAGGCAATTCCTTTTCATCAATTATTCCTTGAAATTCTAGTTTTAACGCTTCAAGTTCGATATCATCTATGGTTTGACATTTTAATTGGTCTAGGTATATATTTAATTTCTGAAATCTTTTTTTAGAAAATGATAAGTTATTCAATACCATTTTTCTAACTTCAATATCGAATAAATCATTATCTTTATTTAATTGATAATATTTAATTACAAGTAACATTACTGCATAAGGTAATGCTTGTTTTAAATATGCATCAAATGTTGATGGAAGTGGATTATCATCCTCAGGTCTTCTTAATGTTCCTTTAGATACATTTGTTAAGAAATCCTTCCATTTTTGGTCCGTTTTTGCTTTATATTGATTTCCCACTGAGTAGGTATTTTTTTCTTTGAAATCTACTATTCTATATAACTGTTCAAAAGCAAATGTTTGAAGTTTGGTTCCATATAGGGGAATTTCTTCTTCCGAATAAAGTGATGATAATTTATAAGCTACGCGTTCTGCGTTATTGTTTCTAAAACGCATTTCATATCTTACCCAGTAGTCATGTTTATTTTCTTTTCTTCTAGTTTTTCTTTCTTGTTTCTTATCATAGATAACAAGTTCAATTTCTGAATCATTACCACCAAATTGAATAGTAAGTCCATCTTCTATGGTACCTATTGGTCTAGGCTTTGATTTAAATACTGAAACATAATACTTATTTTTGATTTTATCCATAATCCAAGGAAGTGTTATTATATCTCCTTTGAAATCATCAATTGCGATATCTATACGCTTAAAATTTGAATTAAGCTGGGCCATAAAGAGTAAGAAATTAA
>CAMEKY010000079.1 GCA_945921565.1 uncultured Clostridium sp.
CTAGTCTTAAACATCTTCCAGTTAGCAGGCACCACAGGCTTTCGCATAGAGATCCGCTCCTCTCTTTTTATTTTTTATCTTCTAATAGTTCAGCAATATCATCTATAGCTTTTTCTGCTTGATCTCCAGTTGCTACAATAGTAACATTCTCTCCTTGAGGAATTGCTAAAGACATTAAGCCTAAAATTGATTTTACATCAACTACTTTGTCATGATACACTAAATTAATATCAACAGAATACTTTGATGCAGCTTGAACAACCTTTGCAGCTAAACTAGCGTGAAGTCCTACAGTACTTTTTACTAAAATCTTCTTTTCCATTTTCCTTACCATCCTCATCCTAAATTATTTATCATTTACACATGCAATACCAGGTAAAACCTTACCCTCTAAATATTCAAGGGAAGCTCCTCCACCTGTTGAGATATGAGAAAACTTATTCTTATATCCAAATTGAATTGCTGCAGCAGCAGAATCTCCACCACCAACAATTGTATTTGCACCTTGTAGGCTTGCAATTGCATCACATACGCCAATTGTTCCCTTAGCAAAATTTGACATCTCAAATACACCCATTGGTCCATTCCATACAACTGTCTTTGCCTTAGAAATAACATCTGCAAATAGCTTGATTGATTCGGAACCAATATCTAGGCCCATTTCATCATCGGCAATTTCATCGACACTTACATTCTTAAATGGAACATCATTGGAAAATTCAGTTGTAACAACAGTATCAACAGGAAGAACAATCTTTCCAGCTGCCTTAGCAAGCAATTCTTTTGCAAGATCTACCTTATCATCTTCACATTTAGACTTTCCAACATTCTTACCTAAAGCCTTTAAGAATGTGAACATCATTCCTCCACCAATAATAAGCTTATCTGCCTTTTCAAGTAATGCAGAAATAACTTCAATTTTATCAGAAACCTTAGATCCACCTAAAATTGCGACATATGGTCTTTGAGGATTATCAACAGCTCCACCAATAAACTTAATTTCCTTTTCAAGAAGGAATCCTGCTGCAGTTTCAGCGATATTTGATGCAATACCAACGTTTGAAGCGGCAGCTCTATGAGCTGTACCAAATGCATCATTTACAAATACATCACCTAAAGATGCCCAGTAAGCACCAAGCTCTGGATCATTCTTAGATTCTTTCTTACCATCTAAATCCTCATAACGAGTATTTTCAAACATTAATATTTCGCCATCTTCTAAAGACGCAATTCCATCTTCTAAAGCCTTACCACGTGTAGCTGGTACAAACTTAACTGGAAGTCCAATTAATTCCTGAAGTCTCTTAGCAACAGGAGCAAGTGAATTCTTTGCAACATCTGCTTCTTCCTTAATACGTCCTAAATGTGAGAAAACAATTGCCTTTCCACCATTATCAACTACATATTTAATTGTAGGTAATGCTTCACGAATACGGTTGTCATCTGTGATAACACCATCCTTCATCGGAACATTAAAATCAACTCTAATTAAAACTTTTTTACCTTTTACATTTAAATCTGTAATAACCTTTTTAGCCATTATATTACCTCCATCAGATTATTAACTTACACAATATTATTATATCATTGTGTAGTCATAATAACAATTAATTTAATTATTTGATTAAAAATATTTTTTAAAAAATGCCATCCAAAGCTGGATGACATCATTTATTTTATAAATCAGCAATGTTAATTTCAGATTCTACATCGAAGAAATGACATTTATTCATATCGAATGCAAGCTTTACTTCTGAATCAAATGTTAAATCTGAACGAGATGCAACTGACGCAATTAAGCTGCAGCCACCAACCTCTGTATAAATGTTAGTTTCAGCACCTAACAATTCAGAAATTCTTACCTTGCAGTCTACAACCGCATTTGGATATGTTTCGAAAATTAGTGGATCACGTTCATCGTGAATATGCTCAGGACGAATACCTAAATAAACATTCTTGCCAATAAATCCTTTGTCCTTAAGTAACTGAAGCTTACCTTGTGGAATCTCAATCTTAACATTATCCTTAGTAGTTGTGAAAATTCCATTTTCATCAACAGTACCATCAATAAAGTTCATTGGAGGAGTACCAATAAATCCACCAACGAATACATTATGTGGATGAGCATATATTTCCTTAGGCTCTCCAACTTGTTGAATACGACCATCCTTCATACATACAATTCTTGTTGCCATTGTCATAGCCTCAATTTGGTCATGTGTTACATAAATTGTAGTTGCATTCAAACGACGATGTAACTTAATTAATTCTCCACGAGTAGAAACACGTAGCTTAGCATCTAGATTTGATAGAGGTTCGTCCATTAAGAATACCTTTGCATCACGAACAATTGCACGTCCTAATGCAACACGTTGACATTGACCTCCTGATAATTGTCTTGGCTTACGGTCAAGATATGGAGTAAGTCCTAAAATTTCTGCAGCCTCTGCAATCTTTTGTTTAATAATGTCACGGTCGATACGACGTAAACGTAAACCAAATGCCATATTCTCATAAACGCTCATGTGTGGATAAAGAGCATAGCTTTGGAATACCATCGCAATATCACGATCCTTAGGTGAAACATCGTTTACCATTTTATCATCAATCCAAAGTTCACCAGCAGTGATATCCTCAAGACCAGCAATCATACGCAATGTTGTAGATTTTCCACATCCAGATGGACCAACGAAGCAGATGAATTCCTTATCTTTAATTTCAAGATTAAAATCAAATACAGCTTGAGTTCCATTAGGATAAATTTTGTTAATATTTTTTAAGCTTAATGTAGCCATAATATTCCTCCTTAATTGTGTCTTTATTTTAACATTTTATACTAAAAAAAAGAATGTACAAACTGCACATTCTTTTATATTTTTTCACTATTTTATTAGAGAATATATCACGTATGCATCCTTAAATTTTCTAATATCATAGCCAGTTTTTTCACAGAATCTATCAAGCTTATTCATCAAAGTATTTCGGTGCATATAAAGTTTTTTAGATGATGTTAATATATTCAAATCATTTTCAACAAATGTAGTAATGATTGTTTGCATCTCAAAATCAAGTAAATAATCGCCAAGGATTAAAGCTTTTATATCCTCATCATCATAAATTTTAACAAGCTCCATCACAACATCATGACTATGATACAATTTGTTGCATTTCATTTTTTTAAGGTATTTTATCATTACGTCTTCGTTAGATTTTATTTCACATTCAGATAAGATATCTGAAATAAAGCATTTAAACGTCGTGTTTACATCATAAATATATGCCTTAAGACTTTCTTCAAACATTAGATCTTCATAGTCATTGTACTCTATTATAAATCCATTTTCGATCTCGATATAATTAAATACACCCAAAAGAGAATTAAATAATTCTAATAATGATTTGCCATCCGAATTGCTATTTTCTAAATAAACAAAATATCTATTTATCGTTTTCTTCATCATTAACTACTTCTGCATCTTTAATATTCTCATCATTTTGATTAAGGCTATTGAACTCATTTTCAATACGATTATCAAAAGAATCATTAACGCCATTATTACTATTTCCATAACAAATCATTCTTGTATACGATAATTTATCACCAATTGAAGCTTTTCCTTGACCACATATTAATACGATATTTATAATTAGAGGAATACAACAACAAATATTTAATATACTAATAAGCTCATATCCAACAAAATCACGTAAAATCAAAGTAGTTATCTTTGGAGTTTTACCACTATCATCAGTGACCTTAATCTTCATTAGCATTCTACCTACAGTTTGCTTACTCCAGTAATATCCTAAAATATCATAATATGCGATAAATAAAATAGTCATTACAACAATTGTTGTAATAGAAGATTTTAAGGTGTAGCTACTATATTCATCAAACCATTCGTGAGCTTCCTTAATATACACTTCGTCAGGATATTTAGATTCATCTAATAATGCTGTATAAATTAGAAAATATGTATCATCTAATGCATCAATAGTTTTTGAATCTAATCCTACTTCCTTTGAGATATATTCACAAATTCGTGCTTTTGTTTCATCATCAGGCATCTTAATCATGTCTGGGCTTTTTACATGACAAATCAATAAAATGAATGCACTCAAAAGAGATGTTACAATTGTTAATATAATTGTGTCTACTAAAAACGCTACAAATCTTTGGCCAGCTGTTGCGCTTTTCATAATAATCACCAACCTTTGTATTATCTATATTATAGCATAGATAATTAATAATTGTATAATTATTTAACGATTTTTTAGTGCATATTTCTACTTATTTCTTTGAATTGAGTTCAATCAATCCATAATCTATTTTTCCACTGGTTTCTTTCTTTTTACAATAGTGCCGATATTTGTTCTTAATAAGCTTATTTAAAATACTTTTGTCTTCAAACAAATAAAGTCCTAAACTGCCTGGCAGAGAATTAATCTCGTTAACATATATTTTATTATCTGAATAAATAAAATCAATTCTTATAATATCCTCAAATTCAAAATTTTCATATATTTTTTCACCAACGGAATATAGCTTTCCGATCAATTCATCATCGTTTAAATATATATGTGTAAAATCCTCAGCTCGATTTCTGTATTTATCATCATATGCGAATATTTCATTTTTTTTATCGATAACTTCAACACGTGACATTTTGACCTTATTATCATAATAAAAAGCTGCACAAAACTCCGTTATTCTTTCAATATAAGGCTCTACAATAGCCTTTTTATCCTCTTTATGAGCTATCTCTAGGCTTTTTTTAATCTCCTCCATATTATGAGCAACACTTATGCCAATGGATGATCCAGACCTTGCTGGCTTCACAATGACTGGAAATCTATTAATTTTATAGTCGCACCCTGCCCTAATTACCTGTTTTTTTATTGAATCAATACCAAGCGATTTTAATTTTAAATGGGTAAGCTCCTTATCCATCGCAATGATGCTTGGGTAAATAGGAGATCCTAAATACGGTATATTATAAAAGTCTAATATACCACCCATTAAATCCTCCGAATTCTTACCATGAACCGTTAATATAACAAAATCTAAATTTATACCTTTAAACCCGTTTGATTTAAAAGATATTTTTTTCCCTTTTAAATTAAGTATATTGTCAATAGTTGGATTTTTTATATAATATAATTCATTTGATTTAGTTAAATACAAAAACTTATATTCTAAATTATTCCTAATGATATCGAGTGCACTAATTATTGATATTTCATGTTCTGAGGAATTTCCACCACATAATACACCAATCTTCATAAAATCACATCCTAATGAAATATATGAAAATATATATCATATTATACATAAATATCTGGGATATCATTTTCAATAAGAATAACAAGCCCATCCTTATAATTAAGCCTTTTGAGCGCATCATTGACCGATTTGACATACTCTTTTTTGATGTTAACATTATCATATAACTTTTTTGATACACGACATTTTACAATATAAGCCTCATCAACATTATCGTTGATAATTCTACTGTACTCATCATATATTTCACCGCTAACCTTATCATTTTCAACAATCCCAGGAGTTATTATAATTTTCCTTCCTTTGTATTCCCTCATCTTCATAATAGCAGATGTGGCTCCAACTAAATTAGAATTATAAGAATCATCAATAACCACTGAATTTTCGATATGCCTAATCTCTTGCCTATGAGCAGGTTTTTTTAATTCTTTAATTTTTCCCTTGATCTCATCATAATCTACTCCAAGTATTAGGCTAATTATTACACACGGCATCAAATTTAAGATATCAATATCAGATAAATTATTCCCCATAAAAGATAAAACATGCCTATCATGATAGTTTATATCAACCATTTCATTCCTTTTAACAGCTTTGAAATCTCCATAGTTTAACCCATAAGTTATTATATATGCTTCCGATTTTAAAGAATAGCTTCTAATGTATTCATTTTCATAGTTTATTATGCCAAGTCCATTTTTAGGAAGGCCCTCTATTAAGCTCATCTTTTCTTTAATAATGTTATCTAGCGATTTAAACGTGTTTAAATGCATATATCCTATCGAAGTTACAACACCAATTTTAGGCTTAAAGCTATTAGCTAACTTTTTAATTTCGCCCACGTGAGATGATCCCATTTCTAAAATCAGGTAATCATATAAGTCAAGATTATTATTATTTATAATTATAGAAATACCATTTAATGTATTATATGATTTAATAGTTGATAATACATGTAATGAACTAAGGAGACAAGATAGATAATACTTACAACTTGTTTTACCAAAAGAGCCAGTTATTGCAATACACTCACCATCAAATTTATCAATTTTAGCTATCGCTTTATTTAAATATCCTTTATTAATTATGCCTTCAATATAATTTGATAGGATCATAAAAAGGATTATTAAATACCTAACTAATACTATAGTTGGATAATAACATAGTAAAAAAAATATTAATGGTACTAACATAATCCATAATCTTTTGATTCTACTAGTTATCTTTAGTCGAACTCTCTTTTTCCCAAACAGCATTATAGAACCAAAGCCTAATAACAAAGCACATATTATTGTTAACTGCCAATGATTAATAGTACAATTTAACAATATCAAAAATAATGAATACATTTCAATATGTATATTTCTTACTATATATTTAAAATATTCTTTTATTTCATAATGAGCTTGTTGATATATAGTTGTTGAACGACAAATTGCTAAAAGAATGTAAAAAGCAAAAAAAATATTACAAATTTGCATAATAATTTATCACCTTAAGTAGTTTTATTGGCTCATCTAAATATGGGAAATGCTCTCCTTTAATCCACACTATACTTGCATTTTTTATTTTTCTTTTCATCATTTTTGCAACTTTGGGCTTTACTACCTTATCATACTTACCATGAATTATTAATATTTGCTTATTTATTTTGCTAAAGTCTATCGATTTAGTATCTAAAATACATTTATTCATTATTTGGCGTTGAACAAAAGATGCATTTTTATAGTCCTTACTAGGAAGCTTAATATTAAATAATCGGTTAAGTAATAGTTTAAATTTAACATTAATTGATTTTAAATCAAATCCTGGAGTTGATATCAATATTGTCTTATAGTCATATCCCTTCTCACTCATCTTTAAAGCAATTCTTCCGCCGAATGAATGGGCTATAATAAGAGGATTATCAATATTATTGTTTTTGATAAAATCATCAACACATATAGAATAATCATTTAAGGATAATACTACATCTTTATCTGATTTTCCAAAGCCCGGTAAATCTATTAAATATACATTGTAATTTGCTAAAAAAAGATTTGTATATGCTAAAAACTGACTAGAGTCCCATCCCCATCCATGCAAAAAAATAATATTTTTAGTACCGTTTCCTCTTTTTAGATAATAAATATCCTTGTAATACAAATTATCACCTGATAATATTTTATGAGTTATATATCTAAAAAGACTGATTAAGGCCTAATATTTCAGAAAAAAAGTTGGTATAAAACAATCATCTTATACCAACATTCTTTTTATTCCTTATCTTTAGTTAATGAATCTCTAATTTCCTCTAGCAAACTAACAACAGGGTCCTTAACTGGCTCTGGTGCAGGCATTGAGGCTAGTTCTTCTTGTTCTTTTTGTTTTGTTTCAAGGTAAGCAAGCTCCTTCTTGTTTAGCTTAATACCTTTTTCCTGCTTAAATTTGATTCTATTCTCAATTTTTGCAGACGCAGCTGCTTGATCCCTTAAAGTATTGAATCCTTTAATTACAAAGAATAGCACAAGCGCTACTAAGAAGAAATTAATAATTGCACTTATAAATGCTCCCCAGTCAATGTAAATTGAATTAGCTAAATCAAGAACCTGATTTCCCTCTGAATCAATCTTTGTAACCTTAACTAAAACAGTATACATTTTATCAAGTGCATCCTTATTACCACCACAGCAGTAATAAATAACCATATTGATTACTGGCTTTAAAATACCATTAGATAAAGCCGTAACAATTGCCGTAAAAGCCGCACCTATAATTGTTCCGACTGCCATATCCATTACATTTCCTCTGGATATGAATTTCTTAAATTCCTGCCAAAACTTCTTCATACATAATCCTCCGTTTATTTTATTATATCTCGATTAACGACAAGTTTCAACAAAATTAATCTCTAAGTTCTCTTGTTGATGCAATATGGTAAAGCTCATTTAATTTCTTTAAATCATCTTTTTCTATTTCAAAATCAACATCTAAATTAGCCTTAATTCTTTCTAAATGAGTAGATTTAGGAAGTGGCAATGTATTTGTATCTAGACAATACCTCAAGCAGATTTGAGCAACTGTTTTATTATATTTTTTCGCAAAATCTAACAAAATTTGATTTTCCAGTAATTCTCCAGTCGCTAAAGGTGAATAAGCTTCAATTAGCACATTGTTCTTTTGGCAAAACTCTGTTATTGCAGGCTGAGTGTTACCTATAAAATATCTGATTTGATTTACTGCAGGCCATACTCCTGTTGCGTTAACTATCGCCTCTATATCCTTAACATGAAAATTTGAAACACCAATCGCTCTAATTTTTTTAGCATTGTATAGTTCAATCATAGCCTTCCAAGCTTCGATATTTCCTTCGGTGCAATCCTTTCCGCAGCTTTGCCATGGCCAAGGTGCATGAATTAAATATAAATCAACATAATCAATCTTTAGCTTTTGGATTGATTCTTCAAAATATTTAAAAGTTTCATCATAATTTTTAACAGATGCTGGTAATTTTGTTGTTATAAAAATCTCATCTCTTGGAATTT
>CAMEKY010000080.1 GCA_945921565.1 uncultured Clostridium sp.
TGCACTTGATATAAGAATTATTGGTAGAATTTCAACACCACAGTGGAATAGTATAAAATATGGTGGAGATCCTATGACTTTATATAAAGGATTACCTACACTAAATTCAGATGGAACCTTAAATACATCTAATTTAGTTACAAGCTCATTAAACGGTTATGATGCGATTGTAGCTGCGAATGTTAATTCTATGAGCGATGATTTATCAGAGGGCATGACAATTCTTAATGGATTAACTAATAAGGTTTTGTCAGGATTTGATTCATATTTTAATATGTGTGATGTTAGTGGAGGATATAACATTACCGTTGAAGGAATTGGTACTGATGCCGAAATATTCCAATGGGGCTTTGAGTTTAAACAATGTAATTCAATTGAGGTTAAAAATTTAACTTTTAGTGATTATACAGAGGATGCGGTTGGATTCGAAGGCTCAAGTGGTTCAATTTCTAATTATGGAAATTATTGGGTTCATAACTGTGTATTTAATGTTGGTGTAAATAATTGGGATATAAGTGATGATCAGGATAAAGCTGATGGTGATGGTTCAACCGATTTGAAGTATTGTCATAATGTTACAATTTCATATACTCAATATAATTCAACTCATAAGACAAATTTAATTGGTGCAAATAAAGATTCTAAGCAGTATAACATTACTTTACATCACAATTTCTATAATTGTGCTACTCAGCGATTACCACTTGTAAGACAATCTAATATTCATATGTATAATAACTATTATTTAGGAGACAGTCATAGCTATTCTGGAATAAGTATTCGCTCTAATTCTTATGCATTTATTGAAGGATGTTACTTTGAAGGATTATCTAATCCTATCGAAATAAGAGATGATGATGTGGGATCAGCTTATAAAGGTAATGCGTATAAGGCACTTGGAAACACATTTGTATCATGTAGTACAACACTTAAAACATCAAGTGGAAAACGTCAAAATGGATATAAGGAAAACAATGTGTCAAGTCGTACAGAATCAGTTTCAAATAGTTGTAAGGCTGATGGTTCAACTGATTATTCAAGTTTTGATACAGAGTCTACATTATTCTATTATGATAGTACTAACAAGGTTTCAGATGTAAAGTTATTACAAAGTGCAGAGGATGCTAAAAATACAGTATTAAAATATGCTGGTACATTAAAGGATACAACAACTGGTGGTCCAATTGAATCTGGTGTATTATATACCGTTTCATTTGAAACAAATGGTGGAAGTGAAGCCTCAAGCGTGACAGTCAAGGAAGGAAGCACAATTATTCTTCCAACTCCTACAAAAGCGGGATATAAGCTTGTGGGATGGTACAGTAACTCAAGCCTTACAACACAATTTACATCTCAAACAGCTGTTACAAGTGATTTAACATTATATGCAAAATGGGAAGAAGCTGTAACATATAATGTATCATTTGAGGTAAATGGAGGATCAAGTATAGATTCAATAAATGTTGTAGAAGGAAATACAATTTCATTGCCTGAAGCCCCAACAAAAGAAGGATATAAATTTGCAGGCTGGTATACAGATTCAGACCTTACAACATCATTTGTTGAATCTACTACGATTAATAGTAACCTAGTATTATATGCAAAATGGGTTGATTCATCTTTGGCCATTGTACATAATTTCACAACAGATGGAAAAATTAGTGATGTATTTACTATTACAGGAAATCTTTCAACTAGCAAGGGTAGTGCTACTTATAATGGTTTAACACTTACTCAGTGCTTAAAGCTTGAGAAAAGTACGTCCATTTCGTTTACATTATCATCTGATATGACAATTGCATTAGTTTTAGGAGATAATGGAAAATATTCGGGTCAAACAATTAAAATAAATGGCACTGTTTATACTTCTGATGATAATGGTATTGTAACGGTGGAATTAACTGCTGGAGAATACAGTATTACAAAATCAGGTACAACAAATTTATTCTATATATCACTATCATAGTGACATTAAAATGGACTATAACTAATTAGTTTTTGGTTATAGTCTGTTTTTTTTAGTATTGCAAAAATCATAATAGAGATGTATACTAAAAATAACAAGTGTTATTTTATGAGGTGTATATGAAAAAAAGAGTAATTACAAAAGAAATTATTTTAGATGGAGCTTTACAATTTGTTATAAAAAACGGAATTGATAGTTTGAATGCAAGAAGCCTTGCTAGCTGTCTCAAGTGTTCAACTCAACCAATTTATTTATCATTCAAAAATATGGATGACCTTAAAGCCCAACTACTGACTAAGTGTAAGAAATTTTCATCAACATATATCAGTTCTGGACTGAAGGATTATGACACTTTGTTTATGGGCTATATATCATCGTATATTAAATTTGCCCGGGATTATCCCAAAATATATGAATTTATATATTTAAAAATGGAATGTAATAATTCGGAATTTGACATAGCATATAATGAAGCTATTATAAATGGAATTGCTAAAGCAGGAAATTATTCTTATGAAGTAGCACAAAAATTTTTTCTTCAAAGCTTTATATATGCCCATGGCTTAGCGACTCAAATTGTTACAGGATACATAAGATGGGATTTTAATTTTATAAATAGTTTATTAGAAGATGAGTTTATCGCTTTAAAATTAAAATATAAGGGAGATGAATTAAAAAATGGAAGCGATTAGTATTAACAATATTACAAAAGAATATAAGGATGTTATTGCATTAAATGATGTTAGTTTCACGGTAAATGAGGGCGAATTGTTTGGACTACTTGGAGTAAACGGTGCAGGGAAGACAACATTAATTAAAATTTTAAGTGGACTTACAAAAAAGACATCAGGTAGTGCCAAAATATTAGGCTTAGATCTTGATGAGAGTATGAATGAGATAAAAAAGATTATTGATGTATCTCCTCAAGAAACCTCGGTAGCGCCTAATTTAACTGTGCTTGAAAATTTAAAGTTTTTTGCAAAAATTTATGATAAATATGATGAAAAGTACCTAAAAAGGGTGATTGAAGTATTTGATTTAAAGCAATTTTTGAATAAAGCTGTAAAAAAATTATCTGGAGGCTATCAAAGAAGAGTATCAATAGCTTGTGCATTAATATCTAAGCCTAAGGTATTATTCTTAGATGAACCAACACTAGGACTGGATGTTATTTCAAGAAGAGAGCTATGGCGAATTATTTTAAAGCTAAAAGGAAAAATAACAATTATTCTTACAACTCATTATTTGGAAGAAATAGAAGCGCTTTGTGATAGAATCCTAATAATGTCTAAGGGAAGAGTTTTAACCATTGGTACAATAGATGAAATAAAGACAGAAGCCATGACATCGACACTTGAGGATGCGTTTGTTAAAATTGTGGAGGGAGAAGAAAATGAGAAGAATGTTGACCTTTTTGAATAGAAATTTTAAAGAGATGATAAGAGATCCTATTGTGTACATTTTTTGCTTAGGATTTCCTTTAGTAATGCTTATAATGTTTTCAGTGATTAACCATTTCACATCTGGTGCTACTCCAACATTTGAGCCGGTATCCTTAATACCTGGAATTATGATGTTTTCATTTACATTTGTAATGCTTGAGCTATCGCTACAGGTGTCCAAGGATAAAACTAGTGCACTTCTTAAAAGATTATATACATCACCTATGAGGCCAATTGATTTTATTTTAGGATATGCAATTTTAGGTATTCTTGTTGGTTTAGCTCAAGCTATTTGTACAATTTTCTTTGGATATATTGTGTCACTTATTCAAGGAAGTGGATATTTTAATTTTGGTAGATGTATGCTGCTTATTGTAACTCAAATGCCAATTTTAATATTCTTTGTATTTTTAGGAATACTTTGTGGGACTGCATTAAACGAAAAAAGTGCGCCTGGTATATGCTCAATTCTTATTAGCGCAGCAGGAGTACTTGGTGGAAGCTGGATGCCACTTGAAACAATGGGAGGATTTAAGTCATTTTGTAATTTCTTACCATTCTATCCTTCAGTATGCTTAGGAAGAATCGCCACAAATGCTACGTACGTATCTGGTGAGGTATATTCATTCTCCAATATTAGTATAGTAGGGCTTGTATTACTTATTGTTTATACAATTGTAGTATTAGTTGGGGGAGTATTAATATTTAATAGAAGAAAAGACAATTAAGAAGCATTTTGTGTGCTTCTTTTTGTATGCTTATAAATGTGAATTGACAAAAAATAAGTCGTATGTTAGCATTAATTTAAAGAAAGAAGGAGAAAGATATGATATTTTTAACGATTTTACTTGTTATAGTAATGATTGTAGTGCTAATTTTTGTGGCGGTTGAATTTTATGGAATTGCGCAAGAGAAAGGGTACAATAGTATAAAATACTTTTGGTGGACGTTCTTGTTTTTTCCAGCGGGGGCACTAATGGTTATTGCTTTACCAAACAAAAAAATTTGTAATCAACTTGATCGAATAATTAGTGGCCGAAGTAAAGGTGATGATTCGATATCTGTTACCAAAAATAATGCTAATGCTGAAAGTGGCACAAAACGTGCAAGGGAATATGTAGAATGTCCAAATTGTGGAGAGGAATCTTCAAGTGAAGAATTGTTCTGTTGGAGTTGCGGAATGAAGCTTTCTACACCAACAACATCAAAGCCTACAGACAATGATGATTCTAACGAGTCTACTGCTAAAAATACAACTACACTAAAGCCTGCAGATAATATTAATAATAACGTATCTACTACCAAAATAGTCAATACAAATAAAATCAAAAAATATATAAAATGTCCAAATTGTGGAGAGGAATCTTCAAGTGAAGAATTGTTCTGTTGGAGTTGCGGAATGAAGCTAAAAAAATAATAAATTAATAATATTTAAAAAGCTATTGAAACTATTTTAATATATGGTTTATCAATAGCTTTTTAAATTTCATGTCTATTTTATAATATATCCTCATATGATTATATAGGTGATAGGATGGAAGACTATAACATCAATATAGATGATATATTTAGCAAATATAATACAAGTTATGAAGGACTTTCTAATGAAGAAGCTTTAAAAAGAATAAAGAAAAATGGCTATAATGAAATAAGACTTAAAAACAAAAACACTATATTTCACATGATTCTTAATCAATTTAAGGACATGCTAGTATGGATGCTAATATTTAGTGCAATAATTACAATAATTGTTGATAAAAATGATTATTTAGATTCTTTATTAATAATTATAGTTGTAATATTTAATGCTACACTAGGAGTAGCTCAGGAATATAAGGCTCGAACCACTTTAAAAAAAATAAGTAGTCTTTCACATCCCAATACACACGTAAAAAGAGATGGTAAGGTACTAGAAATTCCAACTAGGGAGGTAGTGGTTGGTGATCTTGTTATGCTAGATGCAGGGAATTGTGTACCTGCAGATATTAGAGTGATTAAATCTTCACATTTAGAGGCTTTAGAGGCCGCATTAACCGGAGAATCTAAAGCCGTACCTAAATCAGCCGATAGGCTTAATGGAAGTATTATTATTGCAGATAGAAAAAATATGCTGTTTTCATCAACGTTTATTAGTTCAGGAAGTGGAATAGGGATTGTAGTAGCTACAGGAAATAATACCGAAATTGGAAAAATAGCAAAAAATATAAATGATACGTCAAGTAAAAAAAGCCCACTTGAGGAATCAATAAAGCATATTAGTAAAATTCTAGGCGCGATTATAATGGGTATATGTGTATTTATATATGCTCTTGAGTTATTTATAACAAGAAATGTACTTGAATCCTTTAAAACTGCGGTGTCACTATCAGTTGCGGCTATACCTGAGGGACTTGCAGCGGTAATTACTATGGTAATGGCAATGTCGGTACTTAAAATGTCAAAAAATAATGCTATTGTAAAAAGAATGCCATCTGCTGAGGCACTAGGTGCAATTAGTGTAATCGCAACAGATAAAACAGGTACAATTACTACAGGTAATCTAACATTAAGCTCAGTTGAAGGCTTTGTAGTTTCAAACGAAAGGACAAGAGATGCGTTTACAAAAGCTTCAGTTTCTCCATCTAATGAGATTAATCGAATATTTTTAGGCTCTAAAGAAAATGCATATTTTGAGGCTATACCCTTTTCATCATCAAGGAAGCTTGAAACGGTTATTTATAAGGAAAATAATCATTATGTATCATATACAAAGGGAGCGTTCGATGTTGTATATGGCCTTGCATTAAATAAAAATCGCATTTATTTTGATAAGGCTAAAAGAGCTGCGGAAGATTATAGAGTTTTATTCGTTGCAAAAAAGGAAGGGACCATCCAGGATGTTAGAAAAGAGCGCGATTTTGAAATACTTGGGATGGCTCTTTTCTCAGATGAAATAAGACCAACTGCAGCCACTGCAATTTTAGAATGTAAAAGTCTAGGAATAAAGCCAATAATGATTACGGGTGATTTTAAGTCGACTGCGTTTAAAATTGCTAAGGAGGTAGAGATTGCATCTAGTATTGATGAGGTCGCTACTCCAGATGTTATTCATAATATGACTGATGAAGAATTAAGAGAAAGCCTTGATAAATACAGCGTATATTCAAGAGTTGAACCGCTTGATAAGCTTAGAATAATTAAGGAATTTCAAAATAGAAACGATGTAATAGCGATGACTGGAGATGGGATAAATGATTCGCCAGCATTAAAATGCGCAGATATAGGTATTGCGATGGGAAATGGGTCGGATATTGCTCATGATGCGGCGGATATGATATTGCTAGACAATAGCTTTAAAAGCATTGTTCTTGCAGTTAAGGATGGTAGAAGAAGCTACCTAAATATTCAAAAAACAATAAGATATTTGTTATCATCAAATATTGGTGAGGTAGCATTGGTTCTTGCTGTTGCTATTGCATGTATTACAAATCGAGCTTTTGGACCGGCACTAAAGCCTATTCATTTGTTGTGGATAAACTTAGTTACAGACACGCTTCCTGCTGTAGCTATTGGACTCGATAATACAACAGCGATTAATCCAAATCCAAGAAAAAAGAATGAAAAAATAATTTCTAAGAAAATGATGATAAGAATTTTATTTGAAGGAATAACCATGGGATTGATGGCATTTTTATCATTCAAAATAGGAAGAAAAACAAGCTTAGCTTATGGTCAAACTATGGCTTTTATTACAATTTCATTGTCACAACTTTTCTTTAGTCTAGCGTTACATGGGACAAAGAATTTAACTAGTAATAGAATTTTAGACATAGCATTTATTTTGGGAGTAGTATTAACCCTAGGAGCTTGTTATCCGATGGCATCGCTATTTAATTTCGCACGGCTTGGGTATGCTGATTTGATTGTTTCAGTGCTTCTTGCATTGCCTCTTTTAATAATAAACTCAATAATAAAAAATAATAAATAAATAAAAATAGCTTTCTAAAATAGATATACTAAATTAGAAAGCTTTTATACTTTAAATTATGAATGAATCGATGATTAGCTCTCCTTCAAGAACCTCGATTTCAATTTGATGGATGTCCTTACTTAATATTTCATATACCGAAAATGAGTCAGGATATATTATTAGCTCCTTAGATATTGAGTCGATTGTTAGCTTTATTTTGGCCTCATGTGTATTTTTGGTGATTATTCCAAAAGAAGAGCCAAAGGTATTAAGCTTAATAAGGCCATTTCCTTTAACCACTGCGCCAAATGTTGATGGTGTAGTTGAAACCTCAAATTTTGATGAGTCATTACTGTAGAATGTAGCAACAGATGGTGTGACTACGTTACCAGTAACTTTTAAAGCCATATTAATCTCAGAAATCGCTACATAGCGATGATTTGAGGTGTCAGTTATTACAATTTTGTAATACCTAATACTTGATTGATTGAAACTAACGGATAAATTTCTTCCTTCATATTGGACATTTGTATAGTCTCCTAGCAAAGTCATATTATCTAAATTAGTTCCACCATATAGTCTAAAAGTGATAGGCATATGCATTTGATTGCCATTGTAGCCAGTTATGTTTAGTGTATCTACAAGCTGAATTTTCCCTAAATCAATTGTTAGTTCAAAAGGCTCTGAGGAAATTAATTTACCATTAACGCTATGATATGAAATGTTATCACTTCCATCAATAACATTTTCAATTAAATAATTATTATCCCACGCACCAAAGCTTTGTGTATAAGATACAATTTTTTGAATGGAAGGATCACATATAATATCATTTGCGATATAACTCTTAGGATAGGCGTCATTAATTTGATATGAAACAAATTCATTTGAGTTATCATTGAAAATGTATTTTGCATTAAGGCTTGACATTTCATTTCTTTCATATCCTACGAATATTTCGGCAAAAGCGTCGTTGTGGAATGATTGAATAGTTATTCTAAAATAGATATAATCGCCTTTTTTGCAAGAATAAGTTACATTATCCTTTTGATAATCGATAGGATTATCCTTTAAAGAATTAAATGAATGGGTGTATTGGTTTGTGTTATATCCAAATTCTATATATGTATTAGAGCGAGAAGAAGTTCTAACCCCAAATTTATATGAACCATCATTATTGATATAAATTTTTCCTGAATAAGTATATATTTCATTATTTTTAACTTGATTAACGAAATGTTTATTTATTATCTCTTGGCTAGATTCTTTGTAGCCTTCAAAGTTGTTTTCTAAAGCTTCTTTGGCATCTGCATAAATGCTTGATTCAAACGTATATCTTGTGGCTTCAAGTCCTAGGTAGTCTTGTTTGAATTCAAAT
>CAMEKY010000081.1 GCA_945921565.1 uncultured Clostridium sp.
GATCTTAAGTATTGCGCAGGAGCTGAATTTATTGTTGCTTATACTGGTTCTATAATGACAATGCCGGGTTTACCAAAGAAGCCAGCAGCAGAAAATATTGACGTAAAAGACGGTAAAATAGTCGGTATATTTTAAAAAGGAGTTTATAATGTATTTAGATTATTCAGATTATATTGAGCAAATAAAAGAAGCTTTAAAAATCAAAAGACGGCTTGAATGCTATGAAGAAATGGATTTAAGAAATATTTTAAAGGCTGCAGCAAGAGAAGGCTATGAGATCGGTTATGAAGAGGGCAAAGGTGATTCAGAAAATGATAATGACGCCTGGTATTAATAACTAAAAATGAGAGTGTATGGTATATAAAAATACCGTATACTCTCATTTAATATTCTAAACCTTTATTTATTTGCTAAATTATTATGTAAATAAACCAAAAGTGAGGCTTAATTGTGGAAGATAAAAAGTTGAAACATTTTGTTGGCGGTTTTTTACCATCTGAAGAGGATCCAAGGGACTATACACTAGAAAAAGTTTCAGTTATGAGTGCTGCACCTTTACCAGAAGAATATAGAACTGAAGGGAATGTGCCAGTTTTAAACCAAGGTGTTAATTCAGATTGTGTGGCGCATGCTATTGCAGTTGCAAGTGCTTATGGTCAATATAAAATAAACGAAAATTTTAATGACTTTTCTCGTGGGTATATCTATGGCAACCGTAGAGCTACAGACTATCAAGGCGAAGGCATGTATGTAAGGCAGGCATTAAAAAACTTTAATCATGATGGCGATTGCTTAAATGTAGATTTTCCATATCGCGGCAGCTACAAAAAAATGAAAGCAAAAATAGCTGAAAAACCAGAAGAATATAAGGAAAAAGCTAGCAAGTCTAAATTAATAAATTACTTTAGACTTTATAGTGAAGAAGAGGTTAAGAGAGCTTTAATTTCGCATGGTGCTGTTGTAGTTGGTATAACTATTTATAGCTCTTTCGGTACGCATGCTAAAGTGCCAACAAAAGAAGATAAAAAGTCCGGCGGGCATGCAATGTGTTGTGTTGGCTGAAACAAGGACGGTTGAATTATTCAAAATTCTTGAGGCAAACTTTGAGGTGATGGCGGTTATTGCTATTTGCCATATGATTACCCAATTGATGAGTGGTGAGGCTTAACAATGAGTGATACAATACCAGAGCCTGAAATAGATAATTGGTTTAAACGCCTTATTACTTGGTTTAAAAATATTTGGAAAAAGTTAAAAGTGATTTTTAGTAAAAATAATAAACAAAATTAGTTTTAGTAACAACTATAAGTAGCTACAAGCTTTTAATATTTATAATTTGCTAAATTAATTAGATTTATAGACTATTTAAAATTTTAAATATAATATTTAATGATACTTGGATGTAAGGATGGAAATTTTTTTATGAAAAAAAGTAATTTAACACAAGATTTATTAGAGATGATACACTACAATAGCTGGCCGGATGTTGATATATATGGAAATATAATAGATAAAAAGACAAAAATTACTGAAGCTTCTACAACAAAAAGCAAGCGGTTAGGCTTTAAACAGCTATGTAAAGAATTAGATTATTTATGAGAACAAATCGAGAAATATGGTGTAGAAAGTGGCTATGCAATTAACGATTTTGATGCTACAACAGGGAACCAGGCGGAATTTTGTAGTATTGGAGTTCTCGAAATAAAAGATTTAAATACAGGTGTAATATATAGTTTTGACAAAGGTGAATTTACAGTGCCTGTTTATACTTTTATTGTTTCATCATTTTCTGATGGTAGTTATACATCTGATGTTTTTTATGATGCAATAGAGTTTGTAGACAAATATTTTAAGAAGTATTCTTGTGAAGTATTAAAATATGATGATTTTTGCTCCGATGATTTTGATATAATTAATAACATAGATGATGACGGAGATGAAGATGAGGACTAATACTAAAACTAGCTGTTATTTAGAAAAGGACTGGTTATATGGATTACGAAAATAAGAAATATTACATTATGCCTCAGCAAGATGACTACTTTGATTCAAGTATTTATTATGATGAGAATCAGGCTGAAGAGGATCACTTGTTTTGCTTTGGTAATGGCTACAGCTTTAACGCAGAGCCTTTACTAGAGGTTGAAAAAGGACTTGAGAATGCCTATTATGATATTTTTGATACACCTGCTGGAACTTATAGCAGTGATGATGCAAGCACAGATATTTTAAAAGAAGAAGCAAAAGAAATTATTAGGACTTTAGAAGAATACTTCAAAAAAGAAAATGGACAACCTTTTACAAATAGTGAAGTAAATACTTTATTAGATTGTATAGAATATTATAATACTAAAGACAACGACTACGATAATGAATTAATATGTAAAGTTTTTGGTATCATATATGGTGAAGAGTTTATGTACGGTACATTTACAGGTAGTAGTCAAGGTGATTGATTACCATACTTTTGTCCTAAATCACTTGAATCAAGTCTATCATATATAGAGGCTGTTTTAATGGGCACTGGCACAGAATATGTGATGTGCACAGATCCTCAGGATTCTCCAATTGGTTGTTTTGATAAGTCAGATATTTTTTCAGCCTATACAGATCTTTGAAGAGAAGATGACATTAAGAAGTGGGCAGCTTCTGAAATTGGCTGTCGGCCAGATCAAGTTGAAATTTTAGAAGACTATCAAGAAGAAACACTTGACATCAATAATGATGAAGAAGAATAACAAATTTATAAACAAATTCTTAAGAGTGGGTAAATTAACTTACCTGCTCTTTTATTATAAAATATTATAAAAAAGTACCATAAATATTGTATATAAAATATATAAAGGAAAGTTTTTGGAGGTATTTTATGGAACTAACTTCAACCGGTGTAATTGTTTTAAAGAAAGCAACACAGGTGCAAGAATTTGCAATTTCAGATGTAGAGCACTTTGAAGGTATTTATATTTTTAATTGCTCTGCTTTAAATGATAATTATAAGGTAGCAATTTTAAAGCAGCCAAGAAAAAATACTTGGAAATTGCTATTTGCAAATGCAGATGGCAGGTATCAAGCAATGCCATATAAAGTACTTGAATTTAGGTATACAAAAAATATTGTTGTTATCGGTGGAGACTAAAATGATCAGTAAGCAAGAATTTGTAAAATATATAAATTTTTTAAGAGAACTAGATAACCGTGAATTGAATTTTCAAAAAAGCTTAGAAGAGTGCTTTGGTAAAGAAAATGTAGGACATTTTTTTGCTTTTAATTCTATTACACCAACTATAGTTGAAATGCTTTGTAAGCTCCTTGATATAGATCCAAATCCAGAGGATAACTTTTGTGATGATTTACATTATTTTATTTATGAGCTGGATTATGGTGAGGCTAAAGGCGCAAATGAAGCTATAGAAACTTATGGTAAAACTTGGGACTTATCATCACCAGAAAAGTTTTATGATTATTTATGTGCAATGAAGCAGCTTGATCAGATAATTTCATAAGTAAAATTAGTTTGTATTATTAAAGTTGTGTTTTTTAATTTTTACTTATTGTATAATAATATAATAATTAATATAATAATATTTGTATAGAAGGTGTATAAAAATGTCTGTAATAAAAGTTATTATAAGGTGGGCTGTAAGAGTAACATTTTTCTTTATTTGTATGCTCCCATTTAATTTTGGAATTGATAACTCAATGCTGCTAGTTTTAGTAGCAGAGCTAGTCACTAGTTGCATATCACTTTGTCGTTATTCATCTGATAGCTTAATGAAAGTTATTATTGGGTTTGATGGTGACGACGATTTTGGCTATTATGACTATCAGGATAATTTTGGCTTAAGAGCTACTGGTTGGTTTTTCTGGCTTATAGCATTTGGTCTTAAATTAGCCATGTTGTATTTTTGTTATCTTCAACTATTTAAAGGGGGTATTACTTTATAATGAGTAAAAGAAAGGTTTTTTATATTAAAGCAACTACACAAAAGATGGATTCAGAAGGACGCCCAATGTCAACTACGTCTGGCAATTACTTCATTAGAGCAAATGATTTGGACACAGAAGAAGGCCTTAACGATTGCATAAAATGGTTAATGGATGAAAAGAAAGCAGATACAGTTTGTATAGATTTTATATGGAGGCTTAAGTAAAATGAAACAATGGAGAGTAGATAATTATTTTATTGGGCCGGCTGTTGATGCTGAATATGATCATACAGCTGACGAATTAGCTGAAGTACTTAATAGCTATGAAAGAAAAGGCTATAAGATTCAAGAAGTTATAGAAGTAAGTGAAGGATTTTTTAGAATTATTTACACTTCTGAAGATGAAATGATTCGTCCTGGAATGAACAAATATTTTGATGCGTATAAAAATGAAAGTAAAAGATTTTGTTAAGTTAGTTATTAGTAAAATACCATATATGCCTATAGTGGATAATTCTGCTAAGTATGCTGATCTTACTAAAAAAGAAAATTTGGTAGACAAATTTGGAGAATATGAAGTCATTAAAGTTGAATTTAAACATGATGATATGTCATATATAGTATTACATATTAGTAATAAAAATGTTTGTGCTTCATATAGAGTAAGAAAAGTTAAAACACATTTAAGTGATTATGAACAGGGCGTGTATTTTGGTCGTTATGGCATACGTAAGGAATACATAGAAAATGATGAACCTTACTGTATGGCAACAAGAGAACTTGAATCTTGTAATTGTGATGGTGATAGACGTAAATGTAATTTTTATATGTGCAGGGATAAAAAAGATGAAAAAGAAAGAGACTAAAATCACTGAAAAAGAGCAACGAGTTGCTGTTGATATTTTACAAGAATTAGAAATGTGGATGATGAGCAGGCCAGGTAATAGTGATACTAGTGAATCTGAGCAGCAAATTTATGATATTTTCAATAAAATGTTTAAAAAATATCAATTATCAAAGGACAGGTTCACCGGAATGTGTTGTACAGATAAAGAATATGAAAGAAGCGTAAGAGAATATTATAGGCAAGAACAAGAAGATTTATAAAATAAGGAAATTTGTAATGACAGAAAAAGAATTTAATGAAAAATATTGTAAAGGTTGTTCTTCTTTAGTTTGTACAGGCACTGAAGGTGAAGCTGCAAAAGGGTGTAAAAATTATCAAAAAGAAGTTTTAGGTTGGCAAGAATTAAAAGGTTTTGAATTACCTAGAATAGAGCCAGAAAAATTTTCAGTAGAATTAAAATTAGGTAATTTAACCATCAATCTAAAAGATGTAATTCTTACTAAGAAACAAATTAAAAATTACAAAAAATATTTCAATATAGAGGCGAGAAATTTAGATGAATCAGTGGACAAAAAATAATTTAAGCTTTGTGCTTCAAATAATTGTATTAATTTTAGTAACAGCTTTTGCTTTAACCGGGCCAATCATATCTTTTGTACATCAATATCATTTAATCGTTGAAGTGTTTGGAAAATTTATCGGCGGTGTTTTTATTTATGATAGTTATGCTTGGTGGAACTTAACTGCTCTAATCTGGTTACCATATGGTAGTTATCTTGTAGCTTGGAATAGAAAACAAGATAGAGAAACAATGAAAGAAATGAAGAAATTATTTAAGTAAAAAGGAAAAAGAAAATGATAAAAATAATTGAACAAGGTCAAAAAACATTTACTAGAACTTGCGACAGATGTGGTTGTAAATTTCAATATGATTTAAGTGATTTAAGTGGCTTAGATTATATTAGTTGCCCCTGCTGCCATACAACACTTACACACATAGGACCTCATGCTAAAAAGGTTGGACCTAATGATACTGATCTCAGCAAAGTTACTTTTACACCTCAGAAGGATTACCAACCATATAAGATTGATGTGGGTGATGGTGGGTATAATTTCGGGACGACGACCGGTCAGTACATAAATCCAAACACCTCAATTACTATTGGAGATGTTAATAAGCCTGGATCAGGTTGCGTTACAGGTAAGGTTGATCCAAATATTAATATATATGCAAATAAACTTCCTGATGACATAATAGATGATCAATATAATAATGTTGGAATACAGCTTCCAGATGATGTACAAGATAATTGCTGTTATGAATCTGATCTCTATAAAGCATGGTATGAAAAATGGTGTAAAAAGATTAAAGAAAATGCACCAATTGAATGCAAAAAATAAAAAATATAGAAATTTTAAAGCTCACATATATTAATTTATGTGAGCTTTATTGTATTTATAAATAGTATATTAAGATAAGGTAATATTTTTATGTATAAGCATATATATGATACATTAGCAAAGCATTGGTGTGCAAACGGTTCAATCTATTTTTATAGCGATCCACATTTTGGTGATCTAGATAGCTATAAATATTTTAGATTTCCTGAGTTATTTACCGCAGATTGTAATATTGCAGAAACAATAAAAGCATTAGATAAAATGCAAGTAGATTCTATAAACAAAGTTTGTACTAAGAATGACTGCTTAGTGATTTTGGGCGATGTCGGTAATGTTGATTGTGTTAAAAAATTAAAAGCTGGTTACAAAGTACTAATTATGGGAAACCATGATGCGGGTGCTTCTAATTATAAACGCATTAAATTTTTGGAAGCTCCTTATGATAATAAATTATTTGATGAAGTTTATGAGGGCCCGCTTTTTATAAGTGACAGAATATTACTTTCACACGAACCAATAGAATATCCTTTTGCTTTAAATATTCATGGTCATGATCATAGTAATCGAGAGCTTACAACATCGCCACATTTAAATGTTTGTGCTGAGCATATTGGTTACACGCCAGTTTGTCTTTCAACGCTTATAAAAAATGGCGCTCTTAAGGATATTTCAAACATACATCGTAATTGTATAGAAGTTGCGCGAGCCAAAAAATAAAGGTAGATAAATGTCAATTGATTTTAGTAAAACACTTGAAAAATTAAGTCAATTATTTTTAAAAAATAATTATGAGTTGTATATGGTTGGTGGTGCCGTAAGAGATATTCTTATGAATAAAACTCCACATGACTATGATTTTGCAACTAATGCAACTCCAGATCAAATGCTTAAAATAGCTGAAGAATCCAATATAGAAGTTATTCCAACTGGCATTAAATATGGCACAGTAACTTTTAGAATTGATAATCAATCTTTTGAGGTCACTACTTATCGTAAAGATTCTAATTATAGTGATGGTAGAAGGCCTGATCAAGTAACATTTTCAGCTAATATTTTGGATGATCTTAGCAGAAGAGATTTTACTGTAAATGCTATAGCACTTAATATGTTATCTAATGTTAATGATTATGTAGATCCATTTAATGGTATAAAAGATATTGAAAACAAAGTTATAAGAACAGTTGGAGATCCAGTTGAAAGATTTACTGAAGACGGGCTTAGAGTTTTAAGAGCAATCAGATTTAGATTCAAGCTTGGTTTTACGTTTGATGCAGCTACCTATAAAGCTATTATGTCTAATTGGCAGCTGCTTGAACACATTTCACAAGAAAGAATCACATCAGAATTTTTACAGATTATAACTTATGGTCATTTAGATTCTGCTGAAGATTGTTATTTGATTGATGCGTTAATAAAAAAGATTCTTTCTGAAGCTTATGTAGAGAATGTTTATGACTGCAACTGGTGGGAATATAAATCTCTATTTGAATTTCCAGATATAGAAACTAAATTAGCTTTTATATTAAAAAATAGTAAAACTGATATTTTAGATCTATGCTATAAACTTAAATTAAGTAATAAAATGAGTAAGGATATAGTTGAATCTATTTACTGTAAAAATTTATTTGAAGAAATGCTATCATCAAATGATACTTCATATATAGTTAGAAAGTTAGTATCTAAATGTGGTAAAGAGAATACTAAAAGAGGTTTTTATCTATATGATGAAATTTATAATCTAACTGAAAAAGAATGGAATTATTTAATAGCTTTATTAGATCATTCAGATGTAGAAGCAATTAGACTGCCTGATTTAAAAATAACAGGAAACGATTTAATCCAGTTAGGCTTTAAAGGAAAAGAAATACACAAGGCTTTGGATTACTGTTTAGATCAAGTGTTAAGAGATCAAAGTTTAAATAAAAAAGAAAAATTAATTGAATTAGCTAAACAATATAAAAGTAATATATAAGTTTATTGTAATAAATATTGTGTGAAGTAAGCAAAATGGAAATTGAAGAAATAAAAAATTTAATTAAACAACCTGAATATAATTTTCTTAAAACGAATGAGCATTTAGGAAATAATATTTGTCTATTAACTCTAGGTGGAAGTCATGCATATGGCACAAATGTAGAAGGCTCTGATGTTGATATTAGAGGTATAGCTTCTTTAAAACCTGAAAATATTTTAGGAACAACTCCATTTGAGCAATTCGTAGAAAATAATACTGATACTACTATTTATGGGCTAACTAAAATCTTTCAACTTCTTCTTAATGTAAATCCAAACACTATTGAAATTCTTGGCTGTAAACCAGAGCACTATCTTTTTACTAACGAAATTGGTAACTTAATTCTGTTAAATAAACATCTATTCTTATCTAAGAAGTGTATTGGAGCTTTTGCCGGTTATGCTGGTGCGCAGTTATCTAGATTAGAAAATTATGTATGTAGAG
>CAMEKY010000082.1 GCA_945921565.1 uncultured Clostridium sp.
GACCTTACTAAAATGATTGATTTTTACCCGAATTAAAAAATGGGGAAACTCAAATTTTTATATAAATGACCTTGAAAATATATTTTTTCTAAGGTAAAATATAATATGATAATCGTTTTCGATTCTTGTCGAATTTTACAAGTATGGAGGTAATGTTATGCTATTTGGAGATGACAATGATTTATCATTAAGCCCTATAATTAAAGTAATTGGTGTAGGTGGAGCTGGAGGAAACGCCGTTGATCGTATGATTGATTATGATGTTAAAGGTGTTGAATTTATCGCAGTTAACACAGATGCTCAGGATTTAAGAATATCAAAAGCAAATACAAGAATAATTATTGGTAGAAATTCGACTAGAGGATTAGGTGCAGGAGCGAAGCCTGAGGTAGGAAGAAATGCTGCACTTGAGGATGAGGATTCTATTAGAGCTGCTATTGAGGGAGCAAATATGGTTTTCATTGCCTGTGGTATGGGTGGAGGAACTGGTACAGGTGCATCACCTGTTATTGCCCGCATTTGTAAGGAACTTGGATGCTTAACAGTTGGTATTGTAACTAAACCATTTTTCTTTGAAGGCCCAAATCGTATGGCTAAGGCAGTTGCTGGACTTGAAGAGCTAAAAAAATATGTTGATACATTAATCGTTATTCCAAATCAACGTTTATTCTCTATTGTTGATCCTGGTACTCCAATGCTTCAAGCATTTAGAGAGGTTGATGATGTACTTCGTCAAGGTGTTCAGGGTATTTCTGAAATAATCAATTTTACAGGTTTAATTAATGTTGATTTTGCCGATGTTAAAACTATTATGAAGGATAAGGGAACTGCATTAATGGGTATTGGTGTAGCTTCTGGTCCAAATCGTGCAGTTGAAGCTGCTCGAAAAGCAATTCATTCTAACTTGCTTGAGGTTTCTATTGATGGTGCGACTGATTGTATTGTAAATATTGCGTCTAGTGAAAATGTTTCATTAGTTGAGGTTAATGAGGCTGTATCTGAAATTAGAAATAATTGTGATAAGAATCTAAATGTTAGATATGGTGCATATATCAATAATGATTTAAAGGATGAACTTGTAGTTACAGTTATAGCTACAGGATATGAACTTAAAGCTAAGGAAAATGGAATTGAAAATCTAGCATCTGAGATTTTCCAAAATATGTCTGATACTAATATTGATTACAAAAGAAGAATTGATGATGACCCTGAAGCAGAGGATGAGGATGACGATGATGATTCTATCGCTGATGATGATTCAGTAGATCATTTATTCCATAATAAACGATATGAAAAACTTGAGAAAAAAAGATTAAAGCTTGAAGCTAAAGAGAATAAGAAAAAAGCTAAGCAAGCAGAAACCAAAGAAAATACAGAAGTTCAAAAGAAGGTTAATCTTCCAGATTGGTTAACAAAAAAATAGGAAACGAGATGTTTCCTATTTTTGTTCATCTTTATAATAAATTTGCTTTTTGATTTCTTCATCTTTCTCCTCACCAAGCAAAAATTTTATAATCATAAAACCAAATTCAATTGTAGCTGCAGCTGATTTACCAGTTATAAGATTTCCATCCAAAACTGCATAAGTACCTACATAATTACCGCCAAAATCATCATTCATAGATTCAAAACAGGTATATGATTTTCCTTTAAGTAATCCTAATTTACCTAAAATAGTAGGACCAGCACATATAGTAGATATTGATTTATTCTCAAAATAATACTTAATTATCTTTAAATATAAATCATTTTTAAGTATTTTTGCATAGTGTGGACCACCAGGAACAAATAGCATATCGTAATCATTATAATTAAGTGAATTTAAATCATAAATATCAGATAAAGTCATTCCATATCTACCAGTTGCTTGTATTTTTCCATCTGTTGCAATATCTACATTAATTCCTGCTCTTTTTAAAAGGGCAATTGTACCAACAGCCTCAAGTTCTTCAAAGCCGTCAAGCAATATACATAAAACGTTTTTCATAAATAAGCACCTCACAATGGAAATTATACAATAAAAAAGAAAAAAAGCCAAAAACTAATTTTGGCTTTGGATTAATTGTGTGGCAGCAGATACAGGATTCGAACCTGTGCATGACGGAGTCAGAGTCCGTAGCCTTACCGCTTGGCTAATCTGCTATGCCATTTAATTATACAAAAACACTATTGAAATTTCAAGTATTTCTTTATATTATATAAATCTATTACTTTTTTAAGTTGGAAAAATCACTCTATATAATTAAGTTTATTTTTAGACCAAAAAATGCTATACTATAACCATAGTAAACTTTATAAAAATATAATTTATTTTAAGAAGAAGGAGAATAATATAATCATATTTAGATTATATTGATATATTATGGAACAATATCGTATTGATTTACATCAAATCCCTGAGCTTGGTTTTGAAGAACATCAAACACAGCAATATATATTAAATCATATTAAAGATTTTGATTGCAAAATAGAACTTGTTAAAACAGGTATTCTATGCTTTTTTGATAATAATAAGAAAAAAACTGAAGCGTTTAGATGTGATATGGATGCACTTCCAATTGAAGAAGAAAATGATGTATTTTATAAATCAAAGAATAAAGGTGTAATGCATGCGTGTGGACATGATGGTCATATGGCAATGATGCTTGGACTTGCTGATTATCTTAATCAAAATTACAAAAAATACAATCATAATTTCTTATTAATATTTCAACCATCTGAGGAAGAAAATTGTGGAGCTAGAACAATTTTAGCTTCAGATTTTATTAATAGATATAATGTATCCTGTTTATTTGGATTTCATTTGTGGCCATCTTTGCCATTTGGGAATGTCTATTCAAGACCTGGCGAGATAATGGCTAAAAGTGCCGAGGTTAATATTAAAATTAAGGGTAAATCCTGTCATGTTGCAAACTATGAAAGCGGTATTGATGCGCTTAAATATGGTGCATACTTTTTAAAAGATATTTATAAAATGGAAGAAAGTATTGATAATAAATATTTTAGGCTACTAAAATGCGGTAAAATGAACGCTGGTACCGCAAGAAATATTATTGCAGATTCATGCGAATTATATATTACCCTTAGAGCATATCAGCTAGATATTTTTAATTATATGAAGAATTCTTTGATAGATATTGCCAAAGAGTATGAAGAAAAATATTCATTAAAATTTGATATTGAGATTAATGAAGGCTATGATGCTGTTATTAATGATGCTATGCTATTTGATATGGTCGAAAGTCACTTAAAGGGCAAAGGATATACTGATATGCTAAATGTTCTTTCTAAACCCGTCCTTCAGGCGGAGGATTTCGGGGTATACACTTCGCATATTCCCTCTGTATTTTTCTTTTTAGGAGTAGGAGATACTAAACCACTTCATAACTCATTATTTGATTTTGATACGAAAGTATTAGATAAAGGCTTAGATTTTTATAAAATGCTCTTAGACCTAGATATTAACTTTAATTTAAAATAAAAATATGATATACTAATAAATATATTTTGGAGGTACAAAATGAACAGACATACAAGTCGTAGTCAAGCAATTCAATTATTATACAACGTAGAATTTACACAAGTTAGTATTATTGATGCAGAAAATGCAATTGAAAATATATCAGATGATGCAAAATTATTTGCTGAAGGTGTATTAAATAACCTAAATGAAATTGATCAAATAATATCAAACTCATTACAAAATTATACTTTAAATCGCCTAAATGCTGTTGATAGAGCAATAATAAGACTTGCAACGTATGAATTAATAAAAAAAGAGCCTAAAGCCATAGTAATAAATGAAGCTTTGGAGCTAACAAAGGAATTTTCAGATACTGGAGATAGAAAAGCAGTAAAATTCAATAATCGATTATTAGATACAATTGCTAGTAAAATTAAGTAGGAGAGTCTATGGAAGAAAGATATTTAACCGTCAGTGCTTTAACTAAATATATAAAATACAAGTTTGATAATGATACACATTTACTTGAGGTATTACTAGAAGGTGAAATATCTAACTTTAAGCATCATTCTAGAGGTCACTTTTATTTTACCTTGAAGGATGACAATGCTCAAATTTCTGCAATGATGTTCGCATCAAGTGCCTCAAAAATTAAATTTGAGCCTAAGGATGGAATGAAGGTGTTTGTAAAAGGTGTGGTTACTGTTTATGAGGCAGGCGGATCATATCAAATAATATGTAAGGAAATGAAATCCGATGGAGTTGGAGATTTATACTTAGCATATGAAAAACTAAAAAAAGAGCTTTCTGATGCAGGATATTTTGACCCAAGTCATAAAAAAAGAATACCATCTATTCCAAATGTTGTTGGTGTTATTACATCTCCAACTGGCGCGGCTGTACACGACATAATTAATACTATTGGAAGAAGATTTCCATTGTGTAAAATAATATTATATTCTGCCCTAGTGCAAGGAGAAAACGCTAAGGAATCAATAGTTGATTGTATAAATAAAGCAAATGAGGATAATTTATGTGATGTAATAATTTGTGGCCGTGGTGGAGGCTCTATTGAGGATTTATGGGCATTTAATGAAAAAGTTGTTGCATATGCAATATATAATTCACAAATTCCGATAATTTCTGCGGTTGGTCATGAGGTTGATTTCACAATTGCCGATTTTGTTGCGGACATAAGAGCTGCAACACCAACAGCTGCTGCGGAAATTGCGACACCATCAGTTGAAACACTAAAGGAATATATATTATCATCACTTTCAAGAATTAATCATAATATTAAAAACATTTTTGAAAATAAAAAAATTGTTATTGGAAATTTAGATCGAAGATTAGATCTAAATAATCCTATGATGAAGCTTAATTTAAAGAAGGATGAACTAAAAAAACTTAACGAAAAGCTTAATATTCTTATGAATAATATTTTAAACATGAAAAAAAATAGCTATCATTTATTTAATGAAAAGCTAAAAGCCTTATCTCCTTTAAATATTATGGATAAGGGATATAGTATTCCATATAAGGATAATAAGGTTTTAAGAAGTGTTAATGATGTTAAGGTTAATGATGATTTAAGCATAAGACTTAAGGATGGTTTTATAAATTGTAAAGTGGAAGGAGTTAATAGCAATGGAAAATAATGAAAAAAGCTTTGAGGAACTAATGGCTGAATTTGAAACTGTTATTAGGAATTTAGAAAATAGAGAAATATCGCTAGATGATGCGGTTAAAAATTATACTAAGGGTGTTGAGCTTTCAAAAAAATGCTACGACATGCTTAATACAAATGAAAAATTAGTGGTTGAAAAAATGACCGAAAATGGTCTAATTAAATTTGAAGAATAAAGGTGATCCTTATGGATATAAATTCCATAAAAAGTCCTGAATTTTTACAAGATCTAAAAAAAAGCGAACTTAAGGTTCTATGTAAGGATATAAGGTCTTTTTTAATTGAAAATATATCAAAAACGGGTGGTCATTTAGCGTCTAATTTAGGTGTTGTTGAGCTAACTGTTGGTCTTCATTATGTCTTTAATCAGGAAAATGATAAATTGATTTTTGATGTAGGACATCAAGCATATACTCATAAGATTTTGACTGGTCGTGCAAAGCAATTTAATACATTAAGGAAAACAAACGGCTTATCTGGATACGTGAATTATGATGAATCTAAGTATGACTGCTGGGAATCAGGTCACAGCTCTACATCAATATCTGCTATGTCAGGTTTTCTTTTGGCCAAAAAAAATGGACAAGATATTGGAGATGTAGTTTCAATTATAGGAGATTCATCAGTCGCAAATGGTATGGCTTTTGAGGCCCTTAATTTTGTAACTACTATTGAGGGTGCAAGACCAATTGTTATTTTAAATGATAATAAAATGGGAATATCCAAAAGTGTAGGGGCTACGGCTAAACTATTTAATGCGATGAGCTCTACAAAATTTTATCGTGGATTTAAGAGATTTTTAATTAAGGTAAATCCTAAATTCGTTGTAAGCTGGTTCCATAAGATCAAACAAGCATTAAAAGCTTTTGCCCAGCTTGATAACATTTTTGAGGATATGGGCTTTGACTATTACGGGCCTTATGATGGAAATGATATTGATTGTGTTATTAGAGTCCTTGAGCGAGCAAAGAATTCAAAAAAACCGTGCTTAATTCATTTTTTAACTAAAAAAGGATTGGGCTATGAAAAGGCAGAGCTTGATGAAAAAGGATCATTTCATGGAATTGGACCATTTAATATTGAAACAGGTAAGCAACTTAAGGTTTATCAACCAAATGAATATTCATATAGTGAGGTTATTGCTAGAGGTTTAATGGAATATAGAAGTGAAAATAATTTTACTTTAATAAATCCTGCTACAATGGTTGGAAATAGATTAAATAAGTTCCAACAAGCATATCCTAATTCAATTTATGATGTTGGTATTGCAGAGGAGCATGCAATGTCAATGGCTGGAGCCATGGCCTTATGTGGTGAAAATGTTGCTGTACTGATGTATTCAACATTCTTCCAACGTTCATATGATCAGCTATTAAATGACATTGCAAGAAGAAACTTACATGTAGTAATTGGTCTAGATAGAGCGGGACTTGTATCAAGTGAGGGTTCAACCCATCAAGGAATTTACGATATTGCAATGTGTAATTCGATGCCTAATGTTAAGATATGTATGGGAAAGAATTTAGCAGAATCAAAGGCTTTGATTAAATATGCATTTTCCCTTACTGGTCCAGTTATTGTAAGATATCCAAAAAAGGCAGAATTTTATACATCAGATGTAGAGATTAACAGTATGAAATGGGAGATATTAAATGAAGGATCTAAAGGCTATGTTATTTCATATGGATATGATGTATTAAGAATTCTAAATATTGTTAAAAATAATAATTTAGATTTGACCGTTATTAATGCTAGATTTATAAGACCATTAGATGAGGAAATGCTTGAATATATATATCAAACAGGAAAAAACATTTATGTTATTGAACAAGTTGTAAATAATGGCTCTTTAGGTGACATGATAGTAGCTAATATGAATTTAAAAAAATGTAATTCTTTCATTAAGCTTATAAATATTCCAACTGACTCTTATGTAATTCAAGGTTCCATTGATGATTTACTTAAATATTTTAAGCTAGATGATGAATCGATATATCAGGAGTTAAAGAATAGTGAGAATTGATCAATATCTTGTAATAAATAAATATTTTACCTCAAGAACAAAAGCCAAAGAAGAAATAAAGAATGGGCATGTTTATGTTAATGATAAACAAATATTAAGTCCAAATTATGATTATACAAATGGTATTATTAAAATTATAAATCAAATGCCATATGTATCTAGAGGTGGATTAAAGCTTGAAAAGGCTATAAATTACTTTAACCTAGATTTTAATGATAAGGTTATACTAGATATTGGTGCATCAACAGGAGGATTTACTGACTGTGCTTTAAAGCATGGCGCAAGAAAGGTATATGCTGTTGATGTGGGTACATCTCAGCTTGATGAGGGTCTAAAAAACAATCCTAAAGTGGTATCCCAAGAAAATACTAACATTTTAGATGCTAAAATTAATGAAAAAGTGGATATATTAGTAATGGATGTTTCTTTTGTATCAATTAAGCACCTACTTGACGCTCTATTAAGGTTTTTGGATGATGACAACTATCTAGTTTGCTTAATAAAGCCTCAATTTGAGGTAGGTAAAATGATTAATAAAGGGATTATTAAAGATAAATCTATTCATATTAAAGTGATTAATAATGTTATTTCTTACTTAAATGAGGTTGGACTCTATGTCAATAAATTAACCTATAGTCCAATTAAAGGTGGAAGTGGAAATATTGAATATTTAGCTTTAGTATCGAAGAATCAAAAGGGACATATAGATGTAAATGAGGTAGTTAATGCCTCGCACAAAAAAGAGGGATAGTTTATGATTTTAAAGCTTCATGTAAAAAACTTTGCAATAATTGATGATATCACGCTTGAATTTAATAATGGAATGACTGTACTTACTGGCCAAACTGGAGCTGGTAAGTCTTTAATTATCGATTCAATTTCCTTATTACTTGGAAAAAGGTCAGATACTGATATGATTAGATATGGTGAAGAGAAGGCTATTATTGAGGGATATTTTGATTTAAATAAAGAAATTAAAGCTTTTTTAGCTAATAATGATATAGAAGATAATGAAGTTTTACATATATATAGAGATATTTCAAAAAATAAGTCTACTGTCAAGATTAATGGTCAAAATGTTTCAATTCAGTTGTTAAAATCACTTGGAAATATATTAGGTGATGTCCATGTTCAAAATGATACATTTAGATTATTCACTAAAGAAAATTATATATCGCTTATTGATCCAATAGATAATGATGATTATACTAAGATATATAATAATTATCAATTAAATTATTATAAATATTTAGATTCATATAAAAAATATGATTCTATCCTTAAAACTTCTAAAACTGCTCAAGGAAAGCTTGAATACTACGAATTTGCTTACAAGGAAATATCTGAAAATGATTTTCATGAAAATGAAGATAATGAATTAATTGAAAAAGCAGATCGGAAGAGCGTCGTGTAGGGAAAGAGTGTAGATCTCG
>CAMEKY010000083.1 GCA_945921565.1 uncultured Clostridium sp.
CAACTTATAAGGCAATTAAGAAGCTTGTTGATGAAGGGAAGAAAGTGGCTTTGGTCGATTTTGATGCCTATAATTATTATAATAAAGATTATAAGAATGGCATTTATAAGGATATTAATTGTATTAAAGATGCAATTAATAATCCACGTTTTAAAGCAGGGCATGCATTTGTTCTTAAAATGTTATTAGAAGGAGATATTGATGTTGTTGATGGGATTGTTGTTGACAAAAGTGGCATTTTAAATTAAATGTAACGAGGAGAATATTAGATGGTATTAACTGCATTTGGCAATTGTGGCTACGTGCTTTTATATGCTTCAAGAAAATTAAAAGCCAAAATAGTAAAATTGCTGAAATGAATATTATTAGAAGATTTAACTATTCTGAATGAATTAAAAACTATGTATTATAAAAAAATATGTTATACTATAAGTATTAAATAACGATATGAATTATGAAGGAGTACATTGGTATGTCAATATTAAGAATGGAAGAAAGAAATGAGTTTTGGAATAAACTGGACGAATTACTAGATGAATATGAACTAATAGACAAAGAAGTACACTTTAAATATATTAAGTGTACTAATGATACTTTATATGAAATATTTAAAAATATACCTGATGAACATTTTCTTGGAGTAAATGTTTCATCTAGAGGGGCTGGTTCTGTATTCCAATTTAAGTTTAAAGATATGGAGTTAATTAATAAAATTGCTGAAAATTTAAGTAATCCTTTAGAGGGATACGTTTGGAATAAATATGAGTCTAACAAGACAAATCATGGAATATATTTTAAATTGGATTCTGAAAACACTATAACAGATGCAACCGAAACTGCTGAAAAATTTGCACAATTAATACGTACAGTAGTTCCTGCAGTATATAGCGTTTGTGAAAGGGTATTAGGAATAAGTAGCAATGTAAAACATTCAAAATATTCTAAGCCAAGAAAAATGAAGCATTCCTCTCGTGAAATTGCATTCCCAAAAGCATTAACTCCGTCACGTCAGATGATAGAGCTTGCAAATAGAGGTGTAGCATTTGATGCCAATTGGCTTATTAAATTGGATGAGGCTAATTCTCAAATTATCGAACGCTTAATAGTAGAGGGAATACCTGGATCATCAAAAAAATATGTATCCAGTCCTACACTTTATGATAATGTTAATCCTGAAGATTATAAATATAATAGGGATGCGGTATATTCATGGGTACGAAACATCGATAAATCTAATGGAACTATGGACTATATGAGGCATTTTAGTGCATGTGAATTCTATACTGATTGGATTTTGAATGAAGATAATAACTTTTATTCAAAATTAGATGGAAATGAATCAACAGTAAAGAATCTAGTAAATGAAATGTATAATGCATTTGCAGGATCTACAAATGGCTATAATGCTGCAAGCCTTGCAAGTAAAGTATGCAAGTACTTACATGAAAAATTCTATGGTCATGATAAATTCTATATTAATGATAGTGTTGTTAGAAGTGTGTTACCATATTTCCTAGATAAATATCATATTAATGCAAATCTGGCTAGAATGGATTATACAATGCTATATGATTTGCTTAAGAGATTGCACCAAGCTGCATGTCCAACATTAAGTAAAACCGAATTTGATCATCTGTTGTGGTTTACATATAAAGCATATAATAAAATTTAATATATAATTTATTGTATATAGGTGAGGATTTTATAATCTTCACCTATTTTTTTGCTAATCATCACTTAAGAAGAGTATCACAGACATCAATTTAAAAACAATATTGCTGTTGAACTATCAAAGAGGTTTCTTTGGAGATCCAAAACTTGATATAGGATTCTTATATGGTGGATATCCACTAGATGAATATGATGGAAAATTAATGCATATCGATATGAATGATGAAATATATGGTATGGAAGAATTACCATATTAATTGGTTCCATCTTCCAGGACATCACTTTGGTATGTTTGGAATTAAGACACCAGATGATGTATATTTTGTAGCAGAAACTTTAGGATCTATAGATTTAGTAGAAAGAGCCCATATATTGCTTATTTATGATGTTAAGGCGTAAGCTTTGAATTGGTAAATTCAGAGCAGGTTTGTGTTTCTACTGGTGATGTAGATAAAAATGAATTTATGAGCTATATTGAAAAGTGATATAAGCAGGATAAGATTTTATGCCAACTCTGCGCATTTATAAAAAATGAGCATATCTTGGCATGTTTGGAGTCCAAACACAAAATCAAAAAAATATGGAGTTAACCTATTAAGGCTAACTCCTTTTTTAACAATGCATTAACGCAATTTATATATTATTTGTATATACGATTTGTATTGAATAAATGTATAAAATGGAAAACGCCCTGTGGCCAGTGCTTTTAATCTATTACCTATTTCATTTTCAACAAGAGACTTGCTATTATATGAATTCGGTAAAGCTTTTGTTGTTTCCAACCTCGGTCCACACCAAGACCTGTCTATATTAATTGTATATATATAATGTATATGCAAATTATAGATACTAATTGTATTTACCTTTAACACCAATGCTTCGAGTATTATATTCTTGATTTTTAAGTCTTTCTATTTCTTTAGTATGTGCTATTAAGAAATCATTAAATCTATTATTACATTTTTCTATATTGATTGATTCACAATTTGGATTAGTATTCATTAATAGAAAAGAAGAATATAAGTCTCTTTGCAATACATGGCCATCAATTACTTTTGTCCTTTGATTTAATTCGGCAGGAATGTATTGTAATGTTGTATGATCAAATTGACTTAGCTTGGTTTTAAAACTGTTTACATAATGTAATTCTAAATTATTATTTTGAAGCTTAGTATCTAATATTCTAATAAGCATAGAAGGAGCTTTTATTCTAATTGATGTTCTAAGCTTTCTAGTTAAATCACGACATTTATGAAATTGTTCACCTATTTTATTAAAATCCATTTTTTCAACGGATATATTATCACCTAATGATAATATGTATAAAGCAAGAAGATTATGTTGTAATCTTCTAATTTCACCTTCACGTCTAACGATTTCTTTATGTTTAATTGCAAACTTTTTATAATTCTTTGATTTATGCGTTAGCTTTGAACCTTTCTTTCTAACCCCATTATTATATAAGCAATCTGGATTAGAGGCATCTAAGCTTCTAACCATTTTTTCTTCTAATGTAATTTTGTCATCGTTAATTCTATCTATCTTATCACATAGAACTTGGATTTCAGTAGAAGTAGGTGTTGTAATAGCAATTGTTTGCATGCCTATATCAATACCAACATCACCTTGTCCTACTTTATGTTTTAATTCTCCATCAAACCTCTTTAAAGCAGGTTTTCCTTCGATTGTTAATAAAAGATAGTATTTATACTTGCCTCTTATAAAAACACGTTTTATGGAGCAATATTTTATTACATTATCAGAATTGTGGATGCAATTGAATTCGTATAAATTTTTGATTTTGATTGGTACAGCCATATTTATTCTAGGAATTGTAAATCTATGATTATCTTTAAAAAATCTAAACGCATTGATGATTACGCATGATATTTGATGAGAAATTACATACTAAAAAGTAGTTGGTTTATCCATTTGGGTGTAATTTAGGATGTAAATTTCTATCTTATGTTATATATAGATATGATAAATGGCCTAAATAATCAACAAAAAATCAGTCTCAAAATGAGGCTGATTTGTATTTTATACTGGCGTTCCTAGCCAGATTCTAACTGGCGGCCTTTCCCTTAGGAGGGGAACGCTCTATACAGCTGAGCTATAGGAACGTGCATTAATATATTACCACAAAGTCTTTTAAAATTAAAGAATCAATTATATATTTATTAAATAAAACTAAATGATTGAGTATAAAAGATGAATCTACGGATAGAATAGAAATGTAACTATTTATAAAAAATACGTAAACAAGCCACAATTTATTTACACATATCCGGGTGTTTTTGAAAAAAGGTATTTTTTAAATTTTTTTTACATTTTTTTGTTGACAATAACTACTTTGCCTTGTATAATAAAACCGCTGTGAAAAATTGTGACATTTATAATTATTTATTAAATGTAATTAATTTTGTAATAACAAATAATCATTATAGCGTGATAGAAAGGAGACATTACAATGCCAACAATTGCTCAATTAGTACGTAAAGGAAGACAAGATAAGACTACAAAATCAAAGGCTCCAAGCCTAGGTGTTTCTTTCAATACTCTTCAAAAACGTTATACTAAGGTAAACGCACCTCAAAAGCGTGGTGTTTGTACACGTGTTACTACAATGACACCAAAGAAGCCTAACTCAGCTTTAAGAAAGTACGCCAGAGTTCGTTTATCAAATGGAATGGAGGTAACTGCTTATATTCCAGGAATTGGACACTCTTTACAAGAGCACAGTACAGTTCTAATCCGTGGTGGTCGTGTTAAGGACCTTCCAGGTGTTCGTTACCATATCATTCGTGGTGCCTTAGATACTACAGGTGTAGCAAATCGTCTACAAAGTCGTTCTAAGTATGGTGCTAAGAAGCCAAAAGCAAAGAAGTAATCTCTTCTTTAAAACTAAAATATAACTAAATTTAAATTTGTAAAGGAGGAATCGCCATGCCTCGTAAGGGACATATCGCTAAAAGAGAAGTACTTGCAGATCCAATTTATGGTTCAAAGCTAGTTACACGTGTTATGAACACTGTTATGCTTGATGGTAAGAAGGGTACTGCACAAAGTATCGTTTACGGTGCATTAAACCGTGTTAAGGAAACAACTGGACAAGATGCTCTTGAAGTATTTAATGCTGCAATGAACAATATTATGCCTGTTGTTGAAGTTAAGAGTCGTCGTATTGGTGGACAAAACTACCAAGTACCAGTAGAAGTTAGACCTGAAAGAAAGGAAACTTTAGGTTTAAGATGGTTAGTAACATATGCTCGTAAGAGAAATGAGAAAACTATGGAAGAAAAGTTAGCAAAGGAAATTATTGACGCTGCTAACGGAACTGGCGCTGCAGTTAAGAAGCGCGAAGATACTCATAAGATGGCTGAAGCAAACAAAGCATTTGCTCACTATCGTTTCTAATTAATAAAGGAGTAATTAAAAATGGCTAGAGAACATTCACTAGATACATATCGTAATATCGGTATCATGGCTCACATTGATGCTGGTAAAACAACTACAACTGAACGTATTCTTTTCCATACTAAGGTTATTCATGATATAGGAGAAACACATGAAGGTGCTTCTCAAATGGACTGGATGGAGCAAGAAAAAGAGCGTGGTATCACTATCACATCTGCTGCTACAACTGCTTATTGGAAGGGCTATCGTTTAAACATCATCGATACACCAGGACACGTAGACTTCACTGTTGAGGTTTCTCGTTCACTTCGTGTACTTGATGGTGCTGTAACTGTACTTGATGGTCAAGCAGGAGTTGAGCCTCAAACTGAAACAGTTTGGCGTCAAGCTTCTGAGTATCGTGTACCTCGTATCGTATTCGTTAATAAGATGGATAAGACTGGTGCAGATTTCGCATATTCAGTTGGCACAATCCATGACCGTTTAGGTGCAAAGGCTGCTGCTATTCAATGGCCTATTGGCGCTGAAGATCAATTCCGTGGTTCAATCGATTTAATCGAAATGAAGGCATATGAATTTGATGGTGGTGCTGAAGAAAACTATAAGGAAATTGAAATTCCTGCTGATTTAGTTGAAATTGCTCAACAAAAGCGTCAAGAATTACTTGAAACAATTTCTGAATTTGATGATGAAATTATGATGATGCTTCTTGAAGGAGAAGAGCCAAGTGTTGAACAAATCAAGACTGCTATCCGTAAGGAAGTATTAAAAGCTGAATTCTTCCCAGTTCTTTGTGGTTCTGCTTACAAGAACATGGGTGTTAAGCTTATGCTAGATGCTGTAATTGCATACTTACCATCACCTATCGATATCGGTGCTGTTAAGGGATTTGATGATGAAGGAAATCAAATTGAGATTCAACCATCTGATGACGAACCATTTACTGCATTAGCATTTAAGGTAATGACTGACCCATTTGTTGGTAGATTAACATTCTTCCGTGTATATGCTGGTCATATTACATCAGGATCTTATATTGTTAATACTACTAAGGGTGTTAAGGAACGTCTAGGACGTATCATGCAAATGCATGCAAATCACCGTAAGGAAATTCAAGAGGTTTTCGCAGGTGATATCGCTGCTGCTATCGGATTTAAGAATACTACAACAGGTAACACATTATGTGCAGAAAAGCATAATGTTGTACTTGAACAAATGGTATTCCCAGAGCCAGTTATCTCTGTTGCAGTTGAACCAAAGACTAAGGCTGACCAAGAGAAGATGACTAATGCATTATTAAAGCTTGCTGAAGAGGATCCAACATTTAGAACTTATACAAACCAAGAAACTGGTCAAACAATCATTGCTGGTATGGGTGAATTACACCTTGATATCATTGTTGACCGTATGAGAAGAGAGTTTAACGTTGTTGCAAACGTTGGTGCTCCTCAAGTTTCTTATCGTGAAACAATTTCTGTACCTGCAGAGGTTGAAGGTAAGTTCATTCACCAATCAGGTGGACGTGGACAATATGGACACGTTTGGATTAAGTTTGAACCAAATCCTGGTAAGGGATATGAATTCGTTGATGCAGTTGTAGGTGGAACTGTTCCACGTGAATATATTCCTGTAGTTGATAAGGGACTTCAAGAAGCTATGCAAAATGGTATTATTGCTGGATACCCAGTAATCGATATTAAGGCTACATTATTTGATGGTTCTTACCATGAAGTCGACTCATCAGAAGCTGCATTCAAGATTGCTGCATCTATGGCATTAAAGGCTTCTAAGGATAAATGTCAACCAATTCTGCTTGAACCTATTATGGATGTAGACGTAATCGTTCCTGAAGATTATGTTGGTAACGTAATTGGTGACTTAACAAGCCGCCGTGGACGTCTTGAATCTCAAGAGCGTCGTGGAAATGCTCTAAATATTCGTGCTTATGTACCTCTTGCAGAAATGACAGGATATGCAACAGCACTTCGTTCAAATACACAAGGCCGTGGAACATTCATGATGCAAATGCATACATATGAACCATGTCCAAGAAATGTACAAGAAGAAATTGTTAAGTCTCGTTCTTAATAATCTCGATATTATATACTTGATTTTACCTTAATAATGGGGTAAAATAAGTATAGTAAGCTACTATGTAGCTAAGAAAAAAGTAAAATAAATATAGGAGGCCCATTATATGGCAAAACAAAAATTTGATCGTTCAAAACCACATGTTAACATTGGTACAATCGGACACGTTGACCATGGTAAAACAACTTTAACTGCTGCAATTACATCTGTACTTGCAAAGAAAGGTCTAGCTCAAGCTAAGGACTATAACCAAATCGACGCTGCTCCAGAAGAGAGAGAGCGTGGAATCACAATCAACACTGCACACGTTGAGTATGAAACTGAAAAACGTCACTATGCACACGTTGACTGCCCAGGACATGCTGACTATGTAAAGAACATGATTACTGGTGCTGCTCAAATGGACGGAGCTATCCTAGTAGTTGCTGCTACAGATGGAGCAATGCCTCAAACTCGTGAGCACATCTTACTTTCTCGTCAAGTAGGTGTTCCAAAAATCGTTGTATTCTTAAATAAGTGTGATATGGTTGATGATGATGAATTCATCGACTTAGTTGAAATGGATATTCGTGAATTATTAAATGAATATGACTTCCCAGGAGATGAAACTCCATTCGTTCGTGGATCTGCTCTAGGAGCTCTTAATGGAGATCCAAAGTGGGTTGCTAAGGTTGAAGAATTAATGGATATTGTTGATGAGTATATCCCTACTCCATCTCGTGACAATGAAAAACCATTCTTAATGCCAGTTGAAGACGTATTCACAATCACTGGTCGTGGTACAGTTGCTACTGGACGTGTTGAGCGTGGTACTATTAAGTTAAATGAACAAGTTGAAATCATTGGTATTAAGGATACTATTTCTTCAGTTGTTACTGGTCTAGAAATGTTCCGTAAGCTATTAGACTTCGCTGAGGCAGGAGATAACGTAGGTGTATTACTACGTGGTGTTGACCGTACTCAAGTTCAACGTGGTCAAGTATTAGCTAAACCTGGTTCAGTTCATCCTCACCACAAGTTTAAAGCTCAAGTTTACGTTTTAACTAAGGATGAAGGTGGACGTCATACAGCATTCTTCTCTAACTATCGTCCTCAATTCTATTTCCGTACTACAGACGTAACTGGTGTTATTGAATTACCAGAAGG
>CAMEKY010000084.1 GCA_945921565.1 uncultured Clostridium sp.
TAAAGCAAAGGTAAATGAAAATTATAAGGGTAATAAAAAAGCTCGTTTAATTTTAGTAAGTGCTATTAATCCAACAAAGGCTGGAGAGGGTAAATCCACTACAACAATTGGACTTGCAGATGCCCTTAACAAGCTAGGACATAAAACTATGATTGCACTTCGTGAGCCAAGCTTTGGTCCTGTACTTGGTGTAAAGGGTGGCGCTACTGGTGGTGGCTATGCCCAGGTTGTTCCGATGGAGGATATTAATCTTCATTTTACAGGAGATTTTCATGCTATTGAAATGGCAAATAATACTGTCTCTGCAATTATAGACAATCATATTTATCAAGGAAATGAATTAAGAATTGATCCAACAAGAATTATTTGGCATCGTGTTTTAGATATGAATGATCGTGCGTTAAGAAATGGTATTGTTGGACTTGGCGGACCAACAAATGGTGTACCAAGAGAAGAGCATTTTGATATTGTAGTTGCTTCAGAAATAATGGCTATTTTATGCTTAAGCAAGGATATGGATGATTTAAGATGCCGTTTAGATCGTACAGTAGTCGCATACAACTATGATAGGATGCCAGTTACTATTAAGGATTTAGGAATAACTGGAGCATTGATGATGATACTAAAGGATGCAGTTAAGCCTAATCTAGTTCAAACATTAGAAGGAACTCCATGCTTAATTCATGGTGGACCTTTTGCAAATATTGCACACGGATGTAACTCAATTATCGCAACTAAAATGGCGATGTCTCTTTCTGATTATACAGTAACTGAGGCAGGGTTCGGAGCTGACTTGGGTGCAGAGAAGTTTTTAGATATCAAATGTCGTGAAGGTGGATTAGAACCATCATGTGTTGTAATTGTTGCGACAGTTAGGGCTTTAAAGCTTCATGGTGGAGTTGAATACGAAAACCTTAAGGAAGAAAATGTTGAAGCGCTACTTAAGGGCTGTGAAAATTTAGCTAAGCATGTTGAGAATGTAAAGAAATTTGGCCTTCCATATGTTATTGCGATTAATAGGTTTATAACAGATACAGATGCTGAAATAGAAGCCTTAACTAACTGGGCAAAAGAGAATAATAGTCCAATAAGCCTATCAGATGTTTGGGCTAAGGGTGGAGAAGGAGCTCTTGACTTAGCTTCTAAGGTCATTGATCAAATTGATAATAATAAATCAGAATTTAAATATCTTTATAAAAAGGAAGATACTTTAAAAAAGAAAATTACAACTATTTGTAAGGAAATGTATGGAGCTTCGGCTGTTGAATTTAGTCAAGACGCAAAAAATCAAATGGCTCGATTAAACAAATTAGGTTATGGTGATTCATTAATATGTATGGCTAAAACTCAATATTCCTTATCAGACAATCAAAAGCTATTAGGTCGTCCTACGGATTTTACTATTACAATTAATAGTATAACACCATCAATAGGTGCCGGCTTTGTAGTTGCCATATGTGGAGATATCATGCGTATGCCAGGCCTTCCTAAGGAACCAGCCGCACTTAAGATGGATGTAGTAGATGGTAAAATTAAAGGTTTATTCTAATAAATAATAGAAGGAGAAAAAAATGGAAGAGAAATATTTTCTAAATGAAAAATCAATTATAATTAACTTTAGTGAAAGCTTTTGCAAAACTGAAAGTGAGGTTTTATCAAGTGATGCATTTGCTAGAGTATGGGAAGGATATTTGAAGCATCTAAATAGAACTAAAAACGAAACTTTAATCGGCTTAGTAAAAATAGCTAGAAATCCAGTAAAATCATTTATCAATCTATTTAAGGTATTATTGTCATTTTCGATAAAAGAAGTAATGGAAATGTCCGATACATATAAAAAAATATTAATTCAGCACGAGAATTTATATTTGCTTGTAGAAAATTTCTATGATTACTGGCGTCACCTTGAACGCTATGGATTAATGAATAGTGAGGCGAATCGTCATTCGATTGAATCTCAATCATTTATTGAGGCTAATGAGGAATTTAACGCTTTAATATTAAAGGTATATAGAAATATAAGCCAAAAGGTACAAGGTACTAATTTCCATATTTACCGTCAATTAGCGGCTGGTATTAATGCATCCTTACTTATTTGCTCAAATCCATGGGCTAGTAATTATCCTGTTTATAATAATCTAAATAAGATTCCTTTTATTGATTCAGTATTAATTAAGCCAACATTTATTAGCTATAGTAGGAGAAATACTCGCACCGGCTTGTATTATGAGGTAAATGAAAATGAATTAAAGGATTTAACTTTTAATCCAGATGAATGGTTCTGTTATCCAGCACACGTTGGTGCTTCACTTGCTTATGTATATTTCCATCGTGATTATATGAGCCATGGTATCGCATTATCCAATTTATTTGAATTTGTTCATATGGATGAGATTAAGAATAAAAAGCCAGATTTGATTTATATATTTGGAGCCCCTGTTGAAGGTAAATCTCGTTATTATTATGATGAGGAAAATGATATTTATATAGGTCTTGCACCATATAGCGAGGAAATTGATTATTTTGGATATATGAAGAAGCTTTTATTAACATTACACAATGTTAAGCAAATTAAGCAAGGCTATTTACCAATTCATGGTGCTTGTCAAAATATTACATTAAAGAATGGTAAAAAGAAGACAATCGTATTAATCGGAGATAGTGGGGCTGGTAAGTCTGAATCACTTGAAGCATTAAGAACTGTTGCAGGTAAGAATATTGTAGCTATGCAGACTATTTTTGACGATATGGGAACGTTTAAAATTGAAAATGGTAAGGTAATGGCATATGGTACAGAAACAGGTGCATTTGTTCGTCTTGATGACCTTGAAAATGGTTATGCATATAAGGACATGGACCGTGCAATTTTCTTAAATCCAGATAAGGTTAATTCAAGAATTGTACTTCCAGTTTCAACCTATCCTCAAATTATGAAGGGTTATGAGGTTGATATGGTATTTTATGCAAATAACTATTCTGAGGATAAGGATGTTGTTAAGATTTTTGATAATCCATCCGATGCAATCGAATGCTTTAAGGCTGGTGCACGTGTAGCTAAGGGTACAACATCTGAAAAGGGACTTGTAAAGAGCTATTTTGCTAATCCTTTTGGACCAACTCAAAACCAAGAGTTATGTAATCCTTTGCTAGAAGAATACTTTACTACGTTATTTAAAAATAAGAAACCAGTTGGTGAAATGCACACAAGACTTGCAATTCCAGGCCTTGAGCATGAAGGACCTCACAATGTAGCTAAGTATTTATTCAAGGTTTTGGATGAAAAGAATTAATAATAATTAAACTGTAAAATGAGAAATCTTTTGCAGTTTTTGTTTTATCTGGTCCAAATATATTGAAATCTTTACTAATTAGATGTAAAATGCTAAAATTATAAAGTAAATAGAAGGATGATAATTATGTATGATGTAATAGTAGTAGGTGGAGGACACGCTGGCTGTGAGGCTTGCTTAGCCACGGCTAAAATGGGCTTTTCCACCTTATTAATATCAGGTAATTTAAATATGCTAGGATCAATGCCTTGTAATCCATCAATCGGTGGGCCAGCAAAGGGTATTGTGGTTAGAGAAATTGATGCTCTTGGTGGATATCAAGGAAAGAATGCGGATTTATGTCAAATTCAAATGAAAATGCTAAACTCTTCAAAGGGACCTGCAGTTAGAGCCTTAAGATCACAAGAGGATAAGGTTGTTTATTCACGTGAAATGCTTAGGCATTTGAAAAGTACAGAAAATCTTTCTTTAATGGAAGGATATGTTGATAAAATTATTATTGAGGATAAAAAAGCATGCGGTGTAATCATGCCTGACGGTGAGGAAATTAGAGCTAAGGCTGTAATTTTAACAACAGGAACATACTTAAATAGTAAAATATTTCGAGGCCATGTTGTAACTGTATCAGGACCAGAGGATCAACCAACAAGCACAGGCATTTCTGCTCAGCTTAAGGAGTTAGGTTTTGATGTAAGAAGATTAAAGACAGGAACACCTCCAAGAATAAAGTCCTCAACAATTGATTTTAGTGCATCCTCATTAGAACCAGGAGACACATACCTATATCGATTTTCATTTGATGAGGGCTATGACCAAATAAATAAGGTAAGTGTTCCTTGTCATTTAACTTATACAAATAAGGAAATCCACAAACTTATTATGGATAATTTAGATGAAAGTGCAATGTATGGTGGAGTTATAACTGGAGTAGGTCCAAGATACTGTCCATCAATTGAAACTAAGGTTGTAAGATTTAGTGATAAGGATCGTCATCAAATATTTTTGGAGCCAGAAAGCTTATCATGGGATCAAACCTATGTTCAAGGATTTTCAACTTCAATGCCTGTTGAACTTCAGGATAAAATGATAAGATTAATTCCAGGACTTGAAAATTGCGAGGTTGTTCAATACTCTTACGCAATTGAATATGATTCAATTAATCCACTTAATCTGTGGCCAAGCTTAGAAACTAAGATAATAGATAATTTATTCTGTGGCGGTCAGATTAATGGTACATCAGGATATGAAGAGGCAGCTTGTCAAGGATTAATGGCAGGTATTAACTGTGGCTTAAAGCTTCAGGGAAAAGAGCCATTAGTTTTAAGAAGAGATGAGGCTTACATAGGTGTTTTAATCGATGACTTAGTTACCAAAGGAACAGATGAACCATACCGCTTGTTAACATCAAGAGCAGAGTATCGTTTATTACTTCGTCATGATAATGCCGATTTGAGACTTCGTGAGTATGGATATCAGGTTGGGTTAATATCAAATGAGCAACATAATAGATTATTAAGTAAGATTAAATCAATAGAAGAGGTTACCACATTATTGCATACTACTAATGTTGTAATGAATGATAGAAATAATGATTATATTGCAAGTAAAGGCTCTTCTAGATTACTAGAGTCCATTAAAGCATATGAGCTTTTAAAAAGACCTGAAATTGATTATTTAGATATTAAGTACTTACTGGAATTAGATATCGAAGATGAAATACTTGAGCAGGTCGAAATAGAAGCTAAGTATAAGGGATATATAGATAAAGCATTAAACCAAGCTAAGCATTTAGCAATGCTAGATTTAAAGCCAATTCCTGATGATATAGATTACAGCAAGGTTGATAATATTGCCTTAGAAGCAAGAGAAAAGTTTGAAAGCATTAGACCAAAGACTATTGGTCAAGCATCAAGAATCTCTGGCGTTAATCCTGCGGATATTGCAGTATTATCAGTATATTGTGAAACATATATGAGGAGAAAGTAGCTATGAATTTTAAAGAGGATTTATTAAAATTAAATATTGATTTATCTCCTAAAATGGAAGAGGCTTTTAAAACATATTATGATTATTTAGTAGAATATAATAATAGTGTTAATTTAACAGCCATTACTGATTTAGAGGGTGTATATTATAAGCATTTTTATGATTCCTTAACATTATCGCTAGCACTTGATTTTAATAAGCCTCTTAAATGCATTGATGTTGGTGCAGGAGCTGGTTTTCCATCAATACCTAATGCAATCGTATTTCCTAATTTAGATGTAACCATTATTGATGCATTAAATAAAAGAATTGTATTTTTAGAATCATTGATAAAAAAAATAGGTCTATCTAATGCTAAAGCTATTCATGCAAGAGCAGAGGAATTTGCAAAATCTAATCAAGCCCCTGCCGATATTGTAGTCGCAAGAGCTGTAGCTAGGCTTAATATTTTAGCAGAGCTTTGTATTCCCCTTGTTAGGGTTGGTGGCTATTTTATCGCTATGAAAAGCATTGAGTCTAAGGATGAACTTAAGGAGGCTTCAAATGCGATAAAAACCTTAGGAGCGAAATATATTAAATCAATTAGTATCGATTTACCTAAGGATTTAGGGAAAAGAGAAATTTTGATATTTGAAAAAATAAGTGAAACTCCAAAAAAATATCCTCGCTTATTTGGCCAAATCAAAAACAAACCATTGTAGTAAGGAGCGAAGTATGAGCTGTAAAATAATTGCGATAACTAATCAAAAAGGTGGAGTAGGGAAAACTACGACATCTGTAAACCTTGCCGATGCCCTTACTAGGCTTGATAAGCAGGTTCTTTTAATTGATTTAGACCCCCAAGCATCAGCTTCTTTAAGTCTTGGTCTTGATCGATACGAAAGTAACACAATAAATGATATATTATTAGATAAGTGTGATATTAAGGATGCAATATGTCATCCTAAGCATTCTAGATGTGATGTAATAGTATCTAATATTGAGCTTTCAAGATTAGAGATTAAAACATTAGATAATCCGAATAGGGAATTCCTTCTTGCAGAAAAGATAAAGGGTATAAAGAATCAATATGATTATATTATTATGGATTGCCCTCCATCTTTGGGAGTAATAACCTTAAATAGCCTTTATGCGGCGGATAGCTGCATAATCCCTGTCCAATGTCAATTTTTAGCTATTGATGGACTTACTCAATTACTTAATACTATTAAGATTGTACAAAAAAGAAAGAAGCTTTTAGGCACTAATTTACAGATTGAGGGGATTTTACTTACAATGCTTGACAAGAGGGTTGTGTCTAGCTGGCAAATTGTAAATGAGATAAAGGAATGCTTCGGCGAAAAGGTGTTTAAAACTATTATAAATGTTAATGTAAAGGCTCAAATTGCACCAACGGTTGGTAAGCCAGTAATTGCTTATGCATCACGTTGTCCAGCAGCTAAGCAGTATAAGGAATTAGCAAAGGAGATTATTAAGAACAATGACCGATGAAAAGAAAACATTAAAAGATTTACTAGAGGAAAATATAATAGAGCCAGATAATGAACAGGTTGTGGATATACCACTATCTTTGATTAAACCAAATCCATATCAGCCAAGAAAGGAATTTGATAAGGAATCAATAAATGAGCTCGCATCATCAATAAAAGAGCATGGAGTTATTCAACCAATTATTGTTAAGCCTGTAGGTAATGAATACACTATTATTGCAGGTGAAAGAAGATATAGAGCATCTTTGTCTTTAAATTTAACGACAATTCCAGCAATAATTAGAACATATGATAAAGCAAAAATGATTGAGCTAGCCTTAATTGAAAATTTGCAAAGGGAGGACTTGTCTGCAGTAGATGAGGCTAATGCGTATGACTTAATGATTAAAGAATTAGGCTATTCACAGACTGAGGTTGCAAAGAGGGTTGGAAAAAGTAGAAGCTATGTTACAAATATGCTTGGAATTTTAAGACTTCCATCAGAGGTTTTAAACATGATTAAGTCAAATAAGATTTCTTATGGTCATGCAAGAGCTTTATCAAAAATAGCCGATGAGGCAAGAATGATTGATCTTGCTCATCTAATTGTAATGAAGAACCTAAGTGTTCGTCAAATTGAGGAACTTGTCGCAAACGAGGACAAAAAGATTGCTCAAAAAAAGAGAAAATCAAACAAACAGATTATTACTAAAACAATAGGCGAGGATTCTTTAAAAATAAAAATAGCTGTAGATAACTCTAAGGTTGTAATCAAGGCGAAAACTCAAAATGAGCTTGATGAAATTATTAAATGGCTAATGGGGGGAGAATAATGTTTGAGGAAGGAAGCATTGTTGTAACAAAGAAGAAGCATGTATGTGGTTCCTCCGAGTGGAAGGTTGTAAGAACTGGTGCAGATATTAAACTTGAATGCGCAGGATGCAAAAGAGTGATTATGATGCCTAGGTTTGAGCTTGAGAAAAAAATAAAAAGTAGTAAATAGGTTAGGAAACTAGCCTATTATTTCAATTTTTGCCAATAAACAGCATATCTTTAATAATAATTATAGTCATCTATGCTAAATGAATATGATAGTTTTAACGTTTGTAAACTTCAGACAAAAAAATGAAAAAAAATAAAAAAAGTGCTTGATTTTAGAATATTTCTATAATATAATAAATGAGCACTGTGTAAAAACAGTATTTAAATATGGTCGGGTAGCGAAGAGGCTAAACGCGTCAGACTGTAAATCTGATCCTTAGGGTTCGTTGGTTCGAAACCAACCCCGACCACCATTTTTAGGTCTTTGAAAACTGAACAAAATGACAATTAAGCCAAGCGAATTAATTACAACAACAATTCATTTAATAATGAGCAAAAAGGAAACTAAGAGTTTCCATAAAGAATAATTTATGGAGAGTTTGATCCTGGCTCAGGATGAACGCTGGCGGCGTGCCTAATACATGCA
>CAMEKY010000085.1 GCA_945921565.1 uncultured Clostridium sp.
ACTCAAGTAATCTTTCGTCTCTTGTCTTATGCTTAAGGGGAATCCAAAAATGTTCAATTTGTAAATCATTATCCTCTTTAATATCAATAACCTTGTTATTTGGCATATATTTTTTAATAAAAGGCATAATTGACTCATTTATCGTTGCACTAAAAAACATCATTCTAGCAGATTTCATTATATCTGTAATTTGATCCATTTCCTCATCAAATCCAGACGCTAGTGCCATATCTACCTCATCAATTATATAAAATGATGCAGTATATAATTTGAGTGCATTTGTATCAATTGCTAAATCCTTAAGTTTTCCTGGTGTTGCAATAACAATTTGAGGTTGTCTATTTTCTAGATATTGAAGCTCTTTATCTCTATCCGTACCACCAGTATAAACCTTAATGTTTATCTCATATGAGCAAAAAGATGCTAGATGAGCAGCCACCTTATAGGTTTGATTTGCAAGCTCTGTTGTTGGGGAAACAATTAATGCTTGAACCTCATTCCTTTTTTCCTCTAACGCGTTAAAAATCGGTAGTAAAAACGCATGAGTTTTTCCACTCCCTGTTTTTGATTTTGCAATTATATTTCTAGATGAAGATATGTTATTAAATACTTCTTTTTGAATTGTTGAAAACTTTTTAAAATGTAGATCGTTTATAGCCTTTACTAGGTAATCCTTAAATTCATAGCCATCAAATCTCATGTCATTCATCTCCTTTTTTTAAAACCATAGTATTTTACCATTTTTTTAGCCAACATGCAAATAAATTATGCTATAATCTTTATGGTGATGTTATGCATATTATAAAATTAAATCCTCAAGGATATTGTGGCGGAGTAAAAAGAGCACTTAAATTAATAAATGATGCTTTAATAGACCAAAATGTTAAAAAACCAATTTGGATGCTAGGAAATATAATTCATAATAAAAATGTTATTGAAGATTTAACCAAAAAAGGCGTCAGATGCGTCGATAGTAAGACAAAAACTAGATATGAAATGCTAGACGAAATAAATGAGGGGACTGTAGTATTTAGTGCTCATGGAATCTCACCTAGAGTTTTCCAAAAGGCTAAGAGTAAAGGATTAAATATAATTGATGCTACATGTCCAAATGTTTATATAGTTCATAAAAATATTATTGCCCATTTAAAAGAGGGATATACTGTTTTATATATTGGAACTTCTTCTCATCCGGAAGCAGAAGCTGTACTAGAGCTAGATGAGCGAATTATTTTTATATCTAGCATTTCTCAAATTGATTCCTTAAACATTAATAATAAAATTTATGTTACTAATCAAACAACATTATCTTCTTACGATATAAAAGATTACTTTAACGAAATATTAAAGAGATATCCTAATGCTGTAATTGATGATAAAATATGTCAAGCAACAACACAAAGACAAAAAGCGGTTATAGAACAAACTGCTGATTTATGCATTGTAGTTGGTGATAAATCATCTTCTAATTCCCAAAAGTTAAAAACCGTTTGTGAGAAAAATGCAAATATTAAAAGTTATATTATTGAAGATGAAACTGAGCTTGATAAAAGCTGGTTTGCTGGTATTAATACAGTTTCTATAACAAGTGGGGCTTCTACTCCAGAAGAAATTACAGATAAAGTGGTAAAAAAGATAGAATCATTTATTTGATTTTATCTTTTTTTATATAATTAAAAGACGATAAGAACAATTCAAGCTAATCTAGTGCTTATAAACAAAAAAAGACTTAACTAATGATAAAGAAATAATATCTTAGTTAAGCCATCATTTTTAAGCTGGTGCGGGTAACAGGAATCGAACCTGCACTCATAAGAACTAGATTCTAAGTCTAGCGCGTCTGCCAGTTCCGCCATACCCGCTTATTATCCGCAACTTGACATTGCATAAAGAATTATACCAAAACCTTATTTAGTTGTCAACCACGAATTTAATATTTATGTAAAAAATCTTGGGAAAATTATCCCAAGATTCATTTTACTATCAAATTACCATATAACAACACGCTTAGATGGTGCAATATACATTTTATCTGTCTTTTTAACATCAAATGCAGTATACCACTCATCAAAGTTACGAGGTGGAATATTTGCTCGTAATACAGAAGGCCCATGAACATCTACAGATAGTAACATCTTTTCATATTCTGGTCTTTGTTTAGAACACCAAATCTTACCCCAGTTAAGGAAATATTCTTGATAATTTGCACCAGAAAGATTCTTCATAATCTCAAGTGTTACAGCCATACCGCCATTATCCGCAATATTTTCACTTACAATAAATGAACCATTAACTGTTCCTTGAGGAAGCTCAATACCATCAAACTGCTTAATCATAGCTTTTGTCTTATTCTTAAACTTCTTCAAATCTTCCTTTGTCCACCAATTATTTAAATTACCATTTTCATCAAAATTAGCACCATTATTATCAAACGCATGTGAAATTTCATGCCCAATTACAGCACCAATTCCACCAAGGTTCTCACTTCTTGTTTGCTTAATTGAATAGAATGGAGCTTGAAGAATAGCTGCAGGGAATGTAATATCATTTGTAAATGGGTTATAGCATGCATTTACCATATGACCTGGCATTGGCCATTTTGTTCTATCAACTGGCTCATTTAGCTTTGAAAAGCCATCTACTGTTTTAATATAAGAAATCTTATTTACGCATTCAAATAAAGAATCCTCATCTAAAACCTCAAACTTATCATATAATTCATCACATTTATCTGGATATCCCATCTTAACTACAATCTTAGATAGCTTTAAAATAGCCTTATCCTTTGTTGCTTGCTCCAAGAAATCATTTTCACTAACACGTTTCTTATATGTTTCAATGATTTCCTTAACAATGCTAACTACATCCTTCTTTGCTTCTTCACCAAAGTATTTTCTTCCATAATATAAACCTACTGGCTCAGAGAATAATCCTCCAGCTAATTGGTATGCTTGCTTTTCAATTGGAGAAACTGTTGCAAGTCCCATTAAAGCATTTGAATAAGTAGCTCCAACGGTTCTCATTTCCTCACTTAAGAAGCTAGAAGTTTGAACTAAAACCTTAACATAAGCCCAGTGCTTATATAGTTCAAAATTTTCCTCGTTAAATAGTGTCTTAAATCCTTTGACAAATTTAGGATCAGCTACAATTATTTGCTCTGGAATCATACCAAATAAATCCTCAAGAAGTTTCTTGAATTTAATTGGCTTAAGTAGGCTTGCAACTTTAGATGTCTTTGTTGGATTATACATCTTAGTATATTCAGACCATTCCTCTTGGCTCTTAACAAGTGTTGCAATAATCTCATCAAACGCAAGGGCATCTTGTAAATATTTTGCCTGATCTTCTTCACTTAATTTTGTATATGATAACAACTTACTAGTCATTCCTGACCATACACCAAGTAACGCATCCTTAGTTTGCTCCATACCCTCTTGATAATATTTTGTATCTGGTAAAATCACAGAAGGGCCACTAATTACTACACAATGCTTAGTTGTGTCTTTAAAATCTGCGTTTACACCTAAATCAATAGGAAGTGGATAACCACCTAAAACAAATTCCTTTAAATTACGATTTAATGCTCTAACATCCTTTAAAGAATCAATCTTCTTAAGATATTTTAAAATAGGCTTGATACCATCCTTATTTCTTTTCTTAACATCTTTTACTTTAGCAAATAATTTAACTGCCTTACCCATGTTTGGCTCATCAACAGCATCTAGCGAATTTACCATCGCATTAAAATCTTTAATTAATGTTTCTTCAACATTAGTATTTAATGTGTTAAATCCTCCTGTTGCAGGCTTGTCATCTGGTATTACTAATTCTTCTAATGTTTTCCCATTAACATACATGTACAAATCATCTTGTACTCTTACTTGTTTTTCATCAACCATTTTTTCTATCTCCTTTTCAATAGTTTTAAACTATTTAGTATATTCTACCATATTTTTTTATTTTTCATAGTATTTTTTTTGCAAAAAATAGTAAAAAACGCATTTTTCATTACAAAAAACACGTTTTAATCAAATTTTATTTATTATAATTTTAAAACTCTATTTTCAATTCCTTTATGACATCCACGATAAAGAACCACACTCAATACTACTAGCAATAATATTGTTGATGTAATTGCCAAATAAATATTAACAAAAGACAATCCAATTAATGTAGCCGCAAATACAAGTGTCAATCCCCAATCAATAAATAATGTAATTGAAACCGATGCAGAGTTCTTCACTACCTCTCTTTCATTATTCCAATCAAATTTATGATATATTAAATTAATAAATAATCCTAAAGGAGTAACTGTTAATACAAATAAAAAAGGAATAATAATTAAGGAAATAATCGATACCACATTTGGATTTAATACAATTATTAAGATAATTGATGATGATATAGACCCAATTGCAGAAATAATTAATGACAGTAGCATCTTAGCATTTATCCATTTATGATAATCAATTGGCATTGACTTTACTAGCCATAAATTTTTCCCTTCTATCGAAATTGAAGCAGATGAGGCTGTACATATTCCTAAACAAAAAATAGGTAACAAGCTAAATACATACGCATATTTTTTTAAATCAATATATGCATCTACGCCATCTAGCATCCCTGTTCCAGTCATAATTGATAATACAATAGTAACGATTACACTTGAAAGGCAGTTAATAAAATACATTTTTGAAGAAAACAATCTTTTACATTCTAATAGAAATAGTGCTTTAAACTGTCCTCTAGATTCAAGGGCTTTTCTAACATATTTTCTATCACTCTTTATTGAATTAATTGAATCATATACCTTATCAAACAAAAGAGAAATAAACAAAATACCTAAAACTAACGACAAGACGCTTGTAGCTATATATAATAAAATATATGCATAATTTTTAGTAAAAGCTAGTTTAAGCAAGAAAATAGTAGGGTTTACATATGCCATTGCTCCTCCCATATTTTCATACATAGTTGCCATTTCCTCAGGAGTTGATGTTTGACTCATGAACGAAAACATAAATATTAAAACAAAGAATGTTACATAAAACAATATACTAATTATATTCTTAATTCTAAGTCGATCAAAAACGATTGAAAACAATGCAGATAATATTGAAGATATTATTATTGGGAATCCTGCAACAAGTATACAATATATTAATCCGAACGGAATATAAATAAAATTTTTGCTAAATATAGCAGATAAAATAGCACATGGTAAAATAAATATGGACGCATATAATGTTTCAATTATATAAAGATTAACAAGCTTTGAGGCTATAATATCTCTTTTTTTAATTGGCATCGTCTTAAGCATTTCATAATCTCTACCTGTAAAGATACTTTTTACTCTAAATATTGCAGTTGATAGACATACAATGCTCGCAATTGCACCTACTAGAACCATTCCTATATCGTATCTGCCAGATGGCTTAAGCGTATATACAATTAATAAATTATAAATAAAAGAAATTGCTAAAAATAATAATCCAAACAATACTAAGGCGGTTAAAAATGAAATTGATTTAGTTTTTTCTACTTTTAATCTACGAAAATCAAGGGTTTCTCGCAAATCCACCTTCATTAAAGTTAAGAAATTACTTTTCATTCAAATAACTCCATAAATGTATCTTCTAGTGAACCATTACCCTTGACATCATCAGTGTAACCAGAAGCCACAATTCTTCCATCCTTAATAATTGCAATTTTATTACAAAACTTCTCTACAATCTCAAGAACATGACTTGAGAAGAATATCATCGTTCCATCCTTGCATAAATCCTTAAGTATTTCTTTAAGATCATGTGTAGCCTTTGGATCTAATCCCACAAATGGCTCATCTAATATCAACAGCCTAGGCTTGTGGACAAATGCCGAAATTAACGCAAGTTTTTGCTTCATACCATGTGAATATGTTTTAACCGGGTTGGCTAAGTCTTTTTCAATACCAAATAAGCTAGCATATCTATGAATAAGCTCATCTTTTTCCTTACCAACACCATAAATATCACAAATAAAGTTTAAATACTCAATTCCTGATAAATGCTCATATAAATCCGGATTATCTGGAACATAAGCCATTTTTTGCTTAGACTTAAGAGGATTATTTTTAATTGATTCACCCTCAAAAATTATTTCACCTTCGTTAAAATCTAGTATACCAACAATACACTTAATAGTTGTTGACTTTCCTGCTCCATTTGGTCCAATAAAGCCATAAATATCACCATCTTCGATAGTGATATTTACATCTTCAATTGCTTTTTTATTTGAGCCATTATAAGTTTTTGATAATTTTTTTATTTCTAACATAAATTACTCATTACCAATTTATTAGACTGATAAACTCTCCCTCTTATATTTTTTTATTAATTAACAGCTTCAGGCTTACGTGCCTCAATTATTTCAAGTGGTGAAACCTTAAACTGATAATCTCCTTCTTTTATTGCTACTCCCATAGATGCGTATAGCTCATTAGTTGGAATAATTGATACTCCAAGCAATGCATTCTTATGCGTCGCATCTCTTTTAATCTTATCAAATTCACTTAATCTCCAACCATCAAGTGAGCCTGTTTTAGGTAAAATTGCGCCTACTACTGCAATGCTATATGTAACACCATCTTTAGTCGCAATAATTGACACAGGATGTGCACTTCCATGATTAACATGTTCAATTTTAAATCCGCGCTCTTCTAATGCTTTTACAGCACCTTGTAAACAGAAATTATGAATTTCATCTCTCGTCATTACCATATCATTGCCAAGTCCACCCACTGTAAGTTTAGATAATTCATGGGATTTAGCTAAATGGATTCCAATGTTTTGAAGACGATTATATACTTGATATGCATCAAAACCTAAATTTGACTCTGCATATTCTACTATTGCGTTTTCACATGCATCCATATAATCATAAATTTTATCCTCAATATGAGCAGGCAAATTAAATTTAGCTCCATATTGTATTTCAAGAATAACTAACCAAATTCTAACCTGTCCTGGTCTAATTTCTGTTAAAATTTGTCTTTCCATAGCCTTAGCTAATGCATACGCACCAGATTCAGCTAAGAAATTAATCTTTTCTGCACCTGGAATCATTCTAAATGTTTGTGCTAGCACATCACTAATTTGTTTATTATCCTTACTTTCATCATCAATACCCTCAAGTAAAGAAGGATTATTTAATAGGTCAAGGATTTCCTCTTTAATAGTCATTATAAAACCTCTTTCTAAATTACTAATAAAATTATATCATTTAATTATCAATTTTAAAAGTTTAAGTATAATTTTTTATATAATTATATTATAATTATCCAAAAGGTGGTGTTTTAATGGATAATAAAGAATTATTAAATAAAGCTTATTTATTAAGACGTGCCTTTATGAAGGATATAGAAAATCATATTTTTTTAAAGAAACCAGATACTCAAAAAATTTATGAAATATATACTAAATATATAAAAGAGCTTTCAATTGAAGAAAATGATTATCTTGAATTAGGAAAAATCTCATCCATAAAATTGAAAGCTAGAAAACCCAAAAAATTTTGTTTCTTCTTTTTTTGGATTTATAACATGGTAAGCAATATTCATAACGCATTTATCTCAAGATTTTATAATGATGTAGATTTACAACTATTTTTCAGTGGATTTACACTAAATAGCAATATTTCTATCACTGATGCTATTTCTATCTTTGAGGATAAATCTCCATATGATATTGAATATGTCGAGCTCTTATCCCCATATTGTAAAAATGAATTAGAAATAATTACAAGCAATAAAATGATTGACATTTTTTTACTATTTAGCTTAACTAGCTATGTTAATAAAAAAGATATAATAATCTGGATGGACTATTTAGATATTTTTAAATTCCATGAAAAAACGAATTATATTTATAGTTTTTACTTAAAAATATTTAAATTGTTAACGAAATAAAAGAACCGCCATATGACGATTCTTTTATTTTCATATTAAAAATATGAAATAGAGAAAGTATTTTATTTAAAAAGGAAAGTATTTGTCTTCCTAGAAGACACCTTTATTATAAAGCATTTTGTTTTATTGTGCAACAATTTTCAAAAAAAATGTCGAATTAGTTAATTATTAAAGTAAATTCCGCTGTGAAAGGTTGTAACTTTTTAAAATTG
>CAMEKY010000086.1 GCA_945921565.1 uncultured Clostridium sp.
TTAGAATATTCGATTGTAGTTTGTGACAATAGATTAGATGCTAAATGGTTAAAATTATCCTTCTCTATTTCTTCGCTTCTATGGGCTTTAAGCTTCATGCTACAAGGTTCAGGATTATTCTTATCTGGAATGCTTAATGCTATTTTAGGATGTGTAGCCGCTGCAGCATTTGTGAAAATGTGTATCAAAGATAAAGAAGAAAGCTCATCACTTTCTTCTAATTAAATAATTATTTTAGAATAATGCAGCTTTGCGTTATTCTTTTTTATTGAATATGGTGCTGATTTTTTAATCAACACCATATCTAATTATTGCATTACATTCTCAAAGTATCCAATATATCCAATTTGAGGCGCAGTAATCACAACTGTCCCCGCCTTATAAATATCTATCTATTACCACAAAAAAACAAGGTGTTTTTTATTCACCTTGCTTACTTTTTACATATAAATCATATAATTCTTTTTTATCCAATTTATATTCATTCGCAACCTCTTTGATTGCTTCTTTTGATTTATAACCAATAGATATAAGCTCATTTATCTTTTCAATAGGATCAATGTTTGAATCTACCTCATGTTCGGTATATCCATCAACAATTACAACCATTTCGCCCTTAAATGTATCGCACACCTCTAAAACCTCAGTTGTAGAGCCATGAATAAATTCCTCAAATTTTTTTGTAAGCTCTCTAGCAATACAAATTTGTCTATCGCCAAATACTGCATATAAATCTTCAAGCATTGCCTTAATACGATGTGGAGCCTCATAAAATATAATTGTAAATGGAAGCCTTTTTAAATCTTCAAGTTCCTTTTTTCTATGAGTTGTTTTAGAATCTAAAAAACCATAGAACATAAATGGCTTTGGATTCATACCTGATGCTATTAATGCACTGATACCTGCAGATGCACCAGGAATAGGAGTAACTGCAATACCCTCGCTAATACAACGTCTAGCAATATCAAAGCCTGGATCAGAAATAACTGGAAGTCCTGCATCAGAAATAATCGCTACGCTATGCCCTTCCTTTATAAAAGATACTATTTCTTCTTCCTTTAGCTCTTTGTTATATTCATGGTATGACTGAAGTTGAGTATTAATATTATAATGGTCTAGCAACACGCGTGAATTTCTTGTATCTTCTGCGTATATTCTATCAACACTATTTAAGGTTTTTATTGCTCTAAATGTAATATCGTCTAAATTACCAATAGGCGTTGCAACTAAATAAAGAATATTTTCCTGATTATTATAGCTATAAACTCGTTTCATATTAGTACTTTATAACACGCATAGCCTTTTCTCTTACATCGCGCTCATCATACACAATTTGCATTAATTCCTTACGCTTTTCCGTAGAAATATTTAATTCTTTTTCTACTCTTTCTAAAAATAAGTGTTCAAGTGTGTTATATAAATCATCTTCCATTGAAATTTGAACTAAATTTAAGAATACGATATTTTTAACCGCTTGATTACAATCCTTAAAAAAGTCAATTGTTTCATCAATTGAATCAGATTTTGAGAATGTATATTCTTCTACGATTTCTCTTCCAAGTTCACCATAAATACGACTTATTAATTTCTTTTCAACCTCTGTTGGTTTTCCGTCAATATCAATCATATAAACAGCGATATCCAAAAATTTCAATTTTTCCTTTTTTGTTAATAAGCTTAAAAACATACTATCACTCCTTATCTTTAAAAGCTATTAGTCTTCATTATTATAAATTCTTATTACCTCTTGTGTATGTACATTATCACTTGTGTGAATAATTAGTGGAGGTAATATCTTTAATCCGCCAGGAAGTCCATCCTTTCGACACTCAATTAATATATGATTACACTCTTGATTTTCCTTAGGATAAACAAATCGTAATCTTTTAGGTTCAAGTCGATATTTCTTACAGCCTGTTATTATATCTAATAATCTATCCGGCCTATGTACCATCGCAAATGTGCCACCATTTTTCAGCAAATTTGAAGCTTCGCACAAAATCTCATCTAATGTAATTAACACCTCATGACGAGCTATGGTTTTTTCATCATTTTTATTGATATGAGATTGTCCTTCAATATATTTAAAAAATGGGGGATTAGATGTAACTACATCAGCTTTATATTTACCTAAAATGCTTGATGCATTTTTGATGTCATCATTTATTATTTTAATTTGACCTTCCCTATTATTAATTTTAACACTTTTCATTGCTAAATCATAGGACTTTTTTTGAATTTCAAAGCCATAAATCGTAGCATTTGTATTAAGTGACATATAAAGAGGAATAGGTGCATTCCCAGTCCCTAGGTCAACTATCATCTTATCGTTCTTTTTTAGTGTGACAAAATTTGCAAGTAAAATTGAATCTAAAGAGAAGTTAAACATCTCAAAATCCTGATATATTTTAAGGCCAGGCTTCCCTAATAAATCATTAATTACTTCAGCCATTATTCAAGACCTCTTAATAAATCATCCTTTTGATTATCATTATTCTTTTTATCCTTTTTACTTTTTATAACCTTAACATCCTCAAACTTTAAAAAGCCAAAGCCCTCATCAGGCAAATACTTAACCTTTAAAGATTTATTTATTACATCACATGTTAATACCTTAGCTTCTCCTTTTTCAGTAGAAACAATATCACCAACATCAGGTGCATTTTTCCTAAGCTCAGTATACACATCATTTTCATAATTGATACAGCATAAAAGTTTTCCACAATTCCCACTAATTTTTACAGGATTTAAGCTTAAATTTTGATTTTTTGCCATTTTAACTGATACATTAGCAAAATCTGTTAAAAATGTTTGGCAACATACAACAAGACCACATGGTCCAATACCACCAAATACCTTTGCGCCATCTCTTGAGCCAACCTGACGTAATTCGATTCTTGTGCGATATATCTCAGCCAAATCTTTGACAAGATCTCTAAAGTCAACTCTACCTTCAGATTCAAAATAAATAATAAGCTTTTGTCTATCTAATGTATACTCTGCACCAAGAACCTTCATATCAAGGCTATTCTTTTTGACTAATTCCTTAGTCTTTTGCATGATATCCTCTTCTAAGCATTTATTAGCATTATATTCCTCAATATCGTGCTGATTGGCTTTCCTCATTATATCCTTAAGCTCACCATTTATATCTTCCTTCTTAAGATCAAATGCCTCACCAACAACCTCTCCTAATTCAAGACCTCTAATGGTGGATACAATAACTCTATCTCCTGATTTTACATTAATCCTTTCGCATCCAAAAAAATATCTTTTCCCTAAATGCTTAAATTGTACTCTGCAGGCTTTCACCTTAAAACCTCCAATCAAAATAAATTCACAAATAAATTTGTTAATATGTTTTTAGGTATTACATTACTTTGAAGCTTTTTAATTAAAGAGTAAACTAACTCGATGTTTTTCTTTGCATCATCGTATGTAATATAATTTTTATATTTAGCTATTTCTTCAATATAGCCTTTTAAATGAATATCTAGCGACCCATTATATAAAGAAATAATATCCTCATATAGTACCACCAGTATATTTAAAAATCTAAGTAAATTATCATAATTATCAAAAAAAGATTGATTTTTTATTTGATAAATTATAGCCTCTGAAGCTTTATTTATTTTTAAAAAATCATCAAAAAGCTCAACAATTTTTATCATATTTACATCAGATGATAATGCAATTGCATCCTCAAAATTATTAGTAAGCTTTGACAATATGGATGAGGTCTTACTGTCTAATCCTTTTTCCTCAAGTGTGCGAGCCAAGAATCTATCATCTAATGATTTAAAGTTTATAATTTGACATCTTGATACAATTGTTGGAAGTATTTTACTAATATTTGTTGTGCACAAAATCCCATAAATACCTTCCTCTGGTTCCTCAATAAACTTAAGAAGACTGTTTTGACTTTGAGGGTTCATTTTATCCGCATCTAGAATAATGTATATTCTTGGACCAGGTACATTACTTGTTTTCGAAAATTCCTCTTGTAAATCTACAATTTGCTCCTTCTTAATTGTTTTAGTATCTGACGATATTACAAACACATTTAGATGCTCATTATTTAATATCTGATGACAATTCTGACATGTCATACAAGGTTCCTCATTATGACAATATAACATCATTGCAAAATAGTAGGCCATTTCTCTTTTACCAACTCCACTTGGGCCGCTAAAAATATACGCATGACTTAATCTATTTTTACTTTTTGTATTAAGTAATATTCGTTTAATATCTGCTTGCTGGCTTACTAAATTAAAGTTCATCCTCTACCTCTTTAATACCTTCTTAATTTCATCTATTACATCCGCAATAACTTCTTCTTTATCTCTTTGTCCATCAATTCTTTTGATTCTATCTGGATAATCACTTGCTAATTTAACATATCCATCATATACACGTTGATGGAATGACATGCTTTCCTTATCTAATCTATCAATTTTATCTCTACCTGATATTCTTTGAAGTCCTACCTCTGGTGTTACATCAATAAAGAATGTTACATCTGGCATATGATTAAGTGCGAAACAATTCGCCTTTAATACATCATCAGTAGGAATTCCTCGAGCATATCCTTGATATACAAGTGATGAATCTAAATATCTATCACAAATTACAACTTTTCCTTCATTTAACGCAGGAATTACTTTCTCATGCAAATGCTGCATACGAGATGCGGCATAAAGCAAAGCCTCTGTCTCATTGCACATCTTAGTATTATTAACATCTAAAATGACACTTCTTATTTGCTCAGCAATTGGAACACCACCGGGCTCTCTTGTTGTAACAACATCATAGCCATTTTCCTTTAGATACTTTTCAATGCTTAAAATTATTGTAGATTTTCCACTACCTTCTCCACCCTCTAGGGTAATAAATATTCCTGGCATACTACCATTACCTTTCATATTAAATCATTACTATTACTTTACCACAAAATGAAAAAAAATAAAACAAGAAAGCACAAATAGAAAGAAAACTATAAGTTTTTATTTTAAAATCTTTCCTTAAGTGCCTATGTTATAATACATAGTTTATAATTCAAGGAAATCATGGGAAAATTTTCTGAAGAATTATCAAGCGCTGTAATTATGCAAAAATAACATTAAATATGCAAATAAAAAGCATTCCATTGATGAAATACTTTTTTTATTAATAATTTACTTTATATAAGAACAAACCATTGCCAGGCGCAATTGGAAAATGCATTTGTTTAGACTTAGTCTCATATAGTTCGAGAATTTTTTTCTTATCCTCTTTTCCCCTGCCAATTGCAATAATCGTTCCCATCATTCTTCTGATTTGATATTTTAAAAAGCCAGTACCTTCAAAAACGAATTCTAAATCATCACCAATTACGTTAAGCTCTGCTTTTGTAATGGTTTTTACACAGCTTTTTCTTTCATCAACATCTGCACTACAAAACGCACTAAAATCATGTGTGCCTAAGAATAAAGGTAATGCATCTTTCATCTTTTCTATATCTAAGCTATGAATATACACGCTATACCTTGATTCAAAAACATCATAATTCTTTGTCTTAATATAATACCGATATTCCTTTGATTTAGCACTAAATCTTGCATGAAAATCACTATCAACATATTTCAAATCTATAATTCTAATATCATGAGGAAGAGTTCTATTAAATGCATATTTAAATTTATCCTCATCCATTTTCATTTTAGTATAAAAATTAATTACTTGACCCTTTGCATGAACACCCTTATCAGTTCTTCCGGACGCAAATATTTTAACATCCTCATCAAATAAAATCTTTAAAGCCTTTTTAAGTTCTAATTCTATTGTTGGCTCATCATGCTGGATTTGAAATCCTTGGTAATCAAAGCCATCATAGGCTACTATGCATTTAACGTTATAAATAGATTCTTGCAAATACAACACCTACAATCATTAAGCAGAATGCTACCATTGAAATATAATCAACTAAGTGAAATTTAAGTAAATCTAATTTTGTTCTTTTAGCACCAACTACATATCCTCTAGCTTCCATTGCATTAGCTAAATCATCAGCCTTTTTAAATGACATTACAAACATAGGAACAAGTAATGAAACAATTTGGGAAATCTTTTGTCTTAAGCTTCCTTCGTTGAAATCTACTCCACGCGATGCTTGAGCCTTCATAATTTTTTTAGTTTCATCAACTAATGTTGGAATAAAGCGTAATGTAAGTGAAAACATCATTGAAATCATTCCAACAGGAACCTTAATATATTTTAATGGATTAAGTATCCATTCAAGTCCATTATTTATATCTGTATTCATTGTTGTAAAGGTTAATAATGATGTGATACCTAGCATAAGCACAATTCTTACAAAGAAAAATGCGCCTGTCATAACTCCATCTTCATAAATCTTATAATCATAATTTGCCCATACCAAATTCTCAAACTTAATTAATTGAACAGCAAAGCTTGAAGCTATAACTAAAAGCAGATATAAAAATTTAATTGGAATATATTTTTTAGTGAAGAAATATACCGCCAAAATTCCAACAATCATTAGCATTTGATATAAGCCAATCTGAAAATGAAATGTATATAAAAGAGTGCCTGTTTGTCTATATATTGTTTGAAGAACAAATGTAAATACTATTAAAAACAAAATAGGCTTCATTCCCTTTAAAAACTTAATAACAGGAACTCTAGTTGTTAAATACATAAGGGCAAACCCAGCTAAAGCACCAAACATAACATAAATATTAGGAATTAAAAATAGTAATACCATAAGACCAATGACTAATAATATCTTAATTCTTGGATCCATTCGATAAATCCAGGAGGTACCAGGTACATATTGACCAATTGTAATATTGTTCATTATGCCACCTCCTTCAATGATTTAATCAAATCATCAAGATCATAATTGTTATATGATAAGTCATATCCCATTTCCTTATTTATGTAATCAATAGCACTTAGTACATGAGGCTTTTCTAAATCAAACTCTTTATATCTTCCACTTTTAAATAGTTCTTCTTTAGACCCATCATATAATAAGCTACCATCTTTTAAGGCTACAATTCTGGTCGCATATTTGTATACAACATTCATATCATGACTTATAAGAATAATGGTTTTATGCATATTCTTGTGAATCCTATAAAATATTTCCATAATTTCCTTGGCACCCTCTGGGTCTAGACCTCTTGTTGGCTCATCCAAGATTAAAATATCTGGATTATATGATAAAATGCCTGCAATTGCAACCTTACGCATTTGCCCACCACTTAAATTAAATGGACTTTTTTTAAGCAATGATTCATTAATCCCAAGCATCTTACATACCTCATATGCAGCAGCCTTAGCAGCTTCCTCTGATTGGCCAAAATTCTTTGGTGCAAACATAATATCCTTTAATACAGTTTCTTCAAATAGCTGATATTCAGGAAATTGAAATACAAATCCAACTCTTTTTCTAATTGGAGTTAATTTAGGATTTTTCCTTTTTTTAGGAGTTAAAATGCTTCCTAAAATATCTATTGATCCACTACTTGGTAATAATAACCCATTCATATGTTGAATCATTGTTGATTTACCAGAGCCTGTTTTGCCACATACTGCAACAAATTCATCTTTATCACTAATTGTTAAATTTATATCTTTAATGGCTCCTACTAAATCATTCTTTGTTAAGCCTTCGTAGGTATGAGATAGATTTAAAAGTTTAATTTCCATAATACATCAACTAGCCTTTCATTCGTACTAAGCTTTTCATCCTCTTTTACTTCCTTATAAAGACGAAGATTGAATGGAATATCTAGATTAGAACTCTTTAGCATTTCGTCTTGCTCAAAAATCTTAGATGGAACATCATCCGCAATAATATTTCCTTCCTTCATTACAATAATTCGATCAGATAATTTAGCTAAATCTAAGTCATGGGTAATTGTAATAATTGTTTTATGATATTTATCTTTTAATTCCTTTATAAGTTCAATTACATCTCTTGTCCCTTGAGGGTCAAGCATTGATGTAGCCTCATCTAAGATGATAATATCGCAATCAAGTGCCAATATTCCGGCGATTGCGACTCTTTGCTTTTGCCCGCCAGATAAGGTTTGTGGCTCACGATCTAAATAATCCTGCAT
>CAMEKY010000087.1 GCA_945921565.1 uncultured Clostridium sp.
TTAGAATAATTGAGCAACCTGACTTAAAAGGGAAAAACAAAAAAATTAAAGAGATAAATACTGGAATTTATATTATGAATGATAAGATTTTTTCATATTTGGATAAAATAAAGGTTAATAAAAAAAAGAATGAGTATTATTTAACAGATATTTTAAAGGTTTTACCAAGAAAATATAAAAGAGCTAGTTATGAAATAGAGGACGCAAATATTATAAAGGGTGTAAATACTATGAGCGAATTACATGAAGCTTTTTGTATTTTAACAAGTAGAATTAATTCTTTTCATTTAAATAATAAAATTTATCTTGAAAATCCAATCATAGGAATTGATGTAAAAATAGGAGAGGCTAGTAAGATTTATGGAAATAGTAGAATCACCGGTAAATCAACTATAGGTAAAAATGTAACAATCATAGATTCAACAATTGAAGATAGCATAATTGAGGATAATGCTATTATTGGACCATATGCTCATATTAAGAATAATTCTATAATAGGTAAGAGCAGTGTTGTTGGAAACTTTGTAGAGGTGAAAGAGTCATGTATTGACAAAGTATGCAAAATCAAGCATTTATCATATATAGGAAATGCTCAAATTAAGAATAATGTTAATATTGGTGCAGGGGTGGTTATTTCAAATTATAATGGTATAACAAAAAATCAAGCTTACATTGATTCTTATTCGTTTATAGGGTCAAATTCAACATTAGTATCGCCAATAAGTATAGGATATAATTGCTATATTGGTGCAGGTAGTGTTGTTAATAAAAGTATAAAAGATAATGTGTTTTATTTAAGAAGGCCTGAAGAAGTATTAAAAACAAATAATATTGAAGTTGAAAAATAATTAAATAACTAGTAAAATGGTTTTGAAATGGAGTTGATATGATGGAAAAACAAAAGCGTTATGAAAACAAAGTTGTATTCTATACACGTTTTTCACTTATATCAACCTTTTTTTTAGCGATAACTAAGCTTGTACTAGGTATATTTAGTACACAGCTGTTGATTGTTTCGGCAATCTTTTCGTTTATTGTCCTTGCAATTAGATTATATGGGTTTAAAAAAATATATCTTAACGAAAGAATAACAAGAAAAGATAGCTATGTAATTGGAGGACTATTGATTTTAGCTTCAATTATATATTGTATATATAATATTTGTATTATTGGAAACAAAAATACATATGATGAGGTACTTGCAATAATGATTGCATTAGTATCATTTATAGAGGTTGGGATTTCATTGGCTGGCATTATAAGGACATCGCGTAGTGATCATATGTTTAAAAACCTTAAGCTTGTTTCACTATCGCTTGCATTAACGTCAATTGTTGTAACTACAATAGCAATTTTGTCATTTGCAGATACGAATTATTCAATGTCATTTTTTAGTGACTATTTAGGGATTGTTGTAGCAATAATAATTCTTTTTATTGGCATTTATATTCTATTTTCATATCGTTTAGGCTCGGATGAATCAGTTATTTATGCTTATTTTGGGAAAAATGATTTAAATGAAAGTATCAAGCTTACAAACTCGTATTTTTATAAAGAATATGTATATGAATATAAAAATGAAAATGGAATTATCGCAGGGCATATAATAAGAACATCATCTAAGCTATCAAAATGTCCAATTTATTTGAAAATAATATATGGAATTTTAAGTGAAATCTTAATTTTCCCTTACTTTATTGGACTACTAATTTATACATTTAAAAATATGGATTTAAATTTAAAACTAGATAATATAATGAAAACCAAGGGACTAACTGAATGTAGATTGTTTGATGATTATTTTGATAATGTAGTAGTTTTTGATAAAACTGAATTAAAAGATATTAATCTTCATGAATTAGTTCAATATTTGCCAAATCAAATAAAAAAGAAGTATGAATCAATTACAAATGAAGACTATTTTACATCATCATTGCTTGGATATTTGTTGCTAGTATTTGAACTAAAAAAATATTTTGGATTTTATTATTTCCCAGATTATAGTTTATCAGGCAAACCGTATGATTCAAATTTAGGTTTATATTTTAATATTAGCCATTCTAAAAATATAATTGCGCTTATAATATCAAAAGAAGATGTAGGGATTGACGTTGAGTGTTATCGCCACATAAGCGATAGTTTAAAAAGGAAATATTTAAATAATATAAAAGATGATAAAAAGGCTACTATTAAGTGGACAAAATTAGAATCAATACTAAAGCTTACTGGTGTTGGATTAAAAGGAATTGATCAAATAAATATCCAAAATTACAGAGTTAAAACAATAAAATATGACAATTTTTCATTAAGTATAGCAAAAAATAAAAAGAAAATATTCTTGAGGGATGTTGTATTTTTCAAATATAACAAAAATAGCTAATTTTTTTAGCATTTGTTATTTAATCATATCCTAAATTATAGTATAATAAGTCATAAATGGAGGTATTAATTATGAATGCAGTGGTTTCAGTTATAGGAAAAGATTGTGTAGGGATTTTAGCGTTTGTATCAAACAAATGTGCAAACTCAAATGCGAACATATTAGAGGTTTCTCAAAGTGTTTTAAAGGAATATTTTGCAATGATTATGCTTGTAAATATTGATAGTATAAATTGTGAGTTCGTTGATTTTGTAAAAGATTTAGAAATTAATGGAAAGAACGAAGGCTTAGATATTCATGTTATGCATGAGGATATCTTTAATGCAATGCATAAGATTTAGGTGATATGATGTTTACGAATGATGAAATTTTAGAAACAATAAATATGATTAATAAGGAAAACCTAGATATAAGGACTATTACGATGGGTATTTCCTTATTAGATTGTATGGATGCTGATATCGATAAGTCATGTCAGAAGGTATATAACAAGATTTACAATAAGGCACATGATTTAGTTAAGGTTGGAAACTTGCTTCAACAAACATACGGAATTCCAATTATTAACAAAAGAGTATCTGTAACCCCTATTGCAATGTTAGTTGGAGTTTCTGGTGGGGATCCTGTTAAATATGCAATAACTCTTGATAAGGTTGCCCATGATATTGGCATAGACTTTATTGGTGGATACTCTGCTTTAGTTCAAAAGGGTTTTAGTGCTGGCGATTTAGAGCTTATAAAATCAATTCCAGAGGCATTAAGCAAAACAAATTTGGTATGCTCAAGTGTTAATGTTGGTTCAACAAGAGCTGGAATTAATTTAGACGCAGTAAAAATGATGGGACAAGTTGTTTTAGATTGTGCCAAGCTTACAAAGGATAAGAATTGTATAGGTGCAGGGAAGCTTGTCGTATTTTGTAATGCGGTTGAGGATAATCCATTTATGGCTGGGGCCTTTCACGGAGTAGGTGAGGCTGATACTGTAATCAATGTAGGAGTATCAGGACCAGGTGTTGTCCGTGCTGCCTTAAAAAAAGTTCCAAAGGACGCACCTATATCAGAAATTGCGGATATTATTAAAAATACAGCCTTTAAGATTACTAGAATGGGTCAATTAATAGGTAGTGAAGCTTCAAAAAGATTAAATGTACCATTTGGAATTGTCGATTTATCTTTAGCCCCAACACCAGCAATTGGTGATAGTGTGGCGCATATTTTAGAAGAAATTGGACTTGAATCATGCGGTGCATATGGTACAACTGCATGCCTTGCAATGCTTAATGATGCCGTAAAGAAGGGTGGAGTAATGGCATCAAGTAGAGTTGGTGGCCTTTCTGGTGCGTTTATTCCTGTATCTGAGGATCAAGGAATGATTGATGCTCAAAAAAGAGGATCATTATGTATGGAAAAGCTTGAGGCTATGACAGCGGTATGCTCTGTAGGTCTTGATATGATTGTTATTCCTGGCGATACAACACCTGAGGTGATTTCAGGAATTATTGCTGATGAGGCCGCAATAGGAATGGTTAATAGTAAGACTACTGCAGTAAGAGTTATTCCTGCAATTGGATTTAAGGATGATGAAGAAATAAATTTTGGTGGTTTATTAGGGTATGGTCCAATTATGAAAATAAATAAATATAGCTGTAAAACATTTATTGATAGAGGTGGACAAATCCCTGCTCCTTTACAATCATTAAAGAATTAATTTGGTAGTGAATATATGAAGATATTTTATGAAGATAATCATGTACTAGTTGTATATAAGGAGTCGGGAATTTTATCTCAAGAGGATAATACAAAAGCGCCTGACCTATTAAATATGGTAAAAAATTATATTAAAGTTAAATATAATAAGCCAGGGGAGGTTTATACAGGGCTTGTGCATCGTTTAGACCGTAATACCTCAGGTATAATGGTATTTGCAAGAACCTCTAAGGCGGCTTCTAGATTATCTGAAGATATTAGAAATCATCAGTTTTGTAAACGATACCTTTGCGTTGTCGAGGGATGTTTATCAGGTCAAAAAGAATTATGTAACTACATGATTAGAAATGAAAAAGAAAATAAATCATATGTTACTAAAAACATAAATGATAAATTAGCAATTTTAGAATATAAGGCATTAGAAACTAAAATAATAAATAATAAGGAGTATACCTTAGTAGATATTTTACTTAAAACGGGAAGAACTCATCAAATAAGATGTCAAATGGCAAATATAGGTCATCCATTATATGGGGATGCTAAGTATGGTGCTACACCAATAAATAGAAATTATTATGCCCTATCAAGCTATATGCTTACATTTCATCATCCTACACTTAAAGATGAAATGACATATAAGTATTTTTTACCAAATGATATTTTTGAGTATTTTTATAATAAGGAAGATTTTTTAAAGCATTATAATTTGTAATAAATAAATGGAGATGAAAAAATGGCGTGTGATCATAATTGCGCTAGCTGTAAATCAAAAGGAAGCTGCGAAGAAAAAGAATATTTTAAGAACAATCAATCTAACATTAAGCATGTTATTGGTGTAATGTCTGGTAAAGGCGGAGTTGGTAAATCTACAGTTACATCACTCCTTGCATCAGCAATGGCCAAAAAAGGTTATAAGGTTGGTATTTTAGATGCAGACATAACAGGCCCATCAATTGCTCATGCGTTTGGAGTTAGTGGTCATCTACAAGGAAGTGAAAGTTTGATTTACCCAAGCGAATCTATCGATGGAATTAAGCTTGTTTCTGTAAATTTACTTTTAAAAAATGCAGAAGAGCCAGTTGTATGGCGTGGTCCTATTTTAGGAAATGCTGTCAAACAATTTTACTCTGAAACAGTTTGGGCAGATTTAGATTATTTATTTGTAGATATGCCTCCAGGTACATCTGATGTTCAATTAACAGTATTAAATAACATTCCCCTTGATGGAGTAGTAATGGTTACTTCTCCTCAGGACCTTGTATCTATGGTAGTTAGCAAATGTGTAAATATGGTTAATATGGTTAAGGTTAAAATTATTGGCCTTATTGAGAATTTGGCTTATGTTAAATGCCCAGATTGTGGTAAAAAGATTGAAATTTTTGGCAAATCACATATAAATGAGGTTTGTGCTGCCCATCATCTGATTCCTCTTGCATCACTTGGAATTGACCCTAGTCTATCTGAATTAATGGATAGAGGTCATATATATGACTATGATACTCATGAGCTTGATATAGCAGTTAGTCAAATTGAAATGCTATAGTTTTTTAAATTTATCAATGATTAAATCAATGTTATCAATTCGTCTTGCCAAATTATATAATTCATTAATTATTTCTTTGGAATTATTATCGTATTTTTGCTCAAGATACTGATTTTGGGCACCAATAGTTTCTAAAACCTGGCCTACAGATTCAAAGAAATTTCCCATTGAAGATTGAGCATACGAACCTAAGTCCTCAGCTATGATATATCCAATAATCATAGCTACTAGGTTAAATTCATATGCATTGAGTTCAAGAAGCATATTTGATAATTTAGCTATCGGGTTGACTTGATTATTACTCATAATAATTTATATGAAAAAAAAGAAGGTTTTATAAATGAAAAAAATATATTTTATTGGGGATTCAACTATGCAGGCAAATAATATTTTTGCTTATCCTCAATTTGGGTGGGGACAAGTTATCAATCTATTTTTGCGTGAGGGATATCAATCATTTGATTTTGCAAGAAATGGAAGGAGTACAAAAAGCTTTATTGAGGAAGGAAGATTTGCTAAGGTTTTATCATTAATCGAAGATGGAGATTATTTAGTATGTCAATTTGGCCATAATGATGAAAAGGAATATGACAAGTCTAGATATACAGATAAGGATACTACATATTTAGAGAATTTGGCCTTTATTGCAAATGAGGCTCAGAAAAAGGGTGCTCATGTTGTTTTTGCAACCTCAATTACAAGAAGAATATTTAAAGATGGAGTATGTCAAGATACACACTTAGGTTATCCTCAGTCAATGTTAAAATGGTGTAATGAAAATAATTATACTTGTGTTGATTTAAATACGCTTACTTTAAATCTGTATAATAAGCTAGGCGAAGAGGAAACAAAAAGATTTCATATGATTTTCGGGCCAAATGAATATGAATATTTTAAAGAAGGAAAAAATGATACTTCACATTTAAGAATGGATGGAGCTGTAATGGTAGCTAAGCTTTTTGTTGAGGCTTTGGCAAAGACAAATGATCCAATTAATGAATGCTTCTTAAATTTAGATGAGAAAGAAGAATATGAAGAGAAAGCTTTGAGGGATTAAAATGAAAATTAAATGTAATTATAAACTTTTAGTGTTAGGGCTTATTAATGCTATTATTGGTGTTTTGTTTTTAGTCATTAATGCATCTACATTATTAGATATTGTATTTTTTATTGTCGGTGGAATTATTATCGTTAGTGGAGGATATTCTTTATTTATCGCAATTAAGAAAAAGAATAATTATGAGATAATTTATGCGGCTGTTGATATATTATTTGGAATTTTATTAATGTTTTTCCATAAAACATTTATGCTTGTTATAGTTGCTGTTTGTTTAATTTTAATTCCTATTGTAAGAATTATATTAAATAAGAGTCATTATGACCAATTGATGGCTGAATTACCAAGATTAATTATTGGTTTAGTGATAATTTTGCTAACTCCAGAAGGAATAATTGATGTCTTGTTTAAAGTAATAGGTGTAATATTACTTATAATAGGAATAATAGGAATAATTGGAAGCTTTTGTATTGAAAAATATATTGATTCTAAAAAGTAATAAAAATTATGGTTCTATGAAAAATAGGACCATTTTTTTAAAAAAACATATTCAATATAGTTTATATGAATAAGTTTATTTAGTTTTTAAAATCATATCAGTAGTTTTAAATAATTAATCCAATTTATTATTAATAATTTATCTTAAAAAAATTAATACTACAATTAATAATTTTATTTATTTTTTTTAACTTTAAAATAATACAAATTATATGAAATTTAGATAAAAAAATATTGTAAAAACTTAAAAAAATAATGATTTAAAAAACCTTCTTGTCAAGCCTTGTTTTAAAAAAAAATATATATATAATAGAGCATGTCAGGAGGGGTTTACATGTTCAACGATATTTTCTATTTTGTTAATCAAAATGAAAGAAAAAGACTAAAGGATGAGTTAGTCGATCAAACAGGAAAAAGTATTATTATTTGTAAAAGGATGAAGAATGAAGAAAACTCATTTAGAGAAATAATTGAGATTTCTTCAAACACTAGTCAGCTTATCAAAAGCCTTGACAAAGAGTCTGGACAATTTGATAAATTAGTTTTAGATCGCCCTTATGAGGTTTTGGTAGATAGATTATAAAATTGATTTCTTTTTTCTGCGAAATGGTAACAAAATGTTACCTTTTTCTTTATCTAAAAATAAAAAAAACGTACAATGTACGTTGAATTTTGAGTTGGTGGACCGTTAGAGACTCGAACTCTAGACCCACTGATTAAGAGTCAGTTGCTCTACCAACTGAGCTAACGGTCCAATAGAAAAATATATTAATAAAATGGTGGACCGTTAGAGACTCGAACTCTAGACCCACTGATTAAGAGTCAGTTGCTCTACCAACTGAGCTAACGGTCCAATAGAAAAATATATTAATAAAATGGTGGACCGTTAGAGACTCGAACTCTAGACCCACTGATTAAGAGTCAGTTGCTC
>CAMEKY010000088.1 GCA_945921565.1 uncultured Clostridium sp.
TTGCAATAAAAAACTAGTGTTTGCGGATCAAAGTGCTTTAATTAGAAGTACAACAAAAAAGAAAATGTTGCCACAAAAATTTAATGATCAAAAATTTTTACACGATCATACAGTAGTGCGTCATTTTTCAAAAAGATTGTTTTGGTTGCCATATCCTCATACGGATAATATTAAGCAGTGGCACATTGAAAAGGTGCATAAAGTGTTTAAATACCATCAATTTGATGATATTTTAGATGAATATATGAATTTAAAAAATAAATTTAATGAGAGGACAAAATAATTATGAAGAAGAATATAATACCTATATTTTACGCTTGTGATGATAATTTCGTAAAATACACAATGATTAGTGCTAAATCACTAATTGAAAATGCTAATAAGGACTATTTTTATAAGATTTACATTCTACATACAACAGTAAGTAAATCATTTATGGAAAAGGCTTATACCTTGAATCAAGAAAATGTTGATGTTGAATTTGTTAATGTCACAGAATATTTAGATTCAATTTCTGATAAATTACCAATTCGTGATTACTACTCTAAAACGACATACTACCGTTTGTTTATAGCAGAAATGTTCCCACAATATGATAAGGCGATTTATATTGATAGCGACACAATTGTTCTTGGAGATATTTCTGAGGTTTATAACCAAGATATGGGTGATAATTATGTTGCGGGATGCAATGAGCAAGCAATGCTACAGGTTGAAACATACGGAAGATATGTTGAAGAGGTAGTAGGTGTTAGTAGATATCAATACTTTAATGCGGGATTCATTATGATTAATACTGTACAATTCCGTAAACAAGAAATTTTAAGAAGATTTGTTGAACTTCTTGGAGTATATAACTTTGTTGTTACACAAGATGAAGATTACTTAAATTTATTATGTAAGGATCACGTTCATTGGCTTGATAATTCATGGAATACTGAGGTATTTGGTGAGGTTAAGTATAAGGATGAGGATATTAACCTATTACACTACATTATGTGGAGTAAGCCATGGCATTTTAAGGATGCTAGATATAAAGAGTATTTCTGGAAGTATGCAGAAATGACATGTGTTTATGAAGAAGCATTAGCTGATTTAGAAGCCTATACTGATGAACAACGTCGTCAAGCATTTATTGGAGCTGAAAATCTAGAAAAGCTAGCTTTAAAGGAAATTGAAAGACCAGATAATTATTTAAAGGTTCAAATGTCAAAAAAAATGCTAGCCGCTTAGAGGTAATAAAAAAAATCGAAGAACATGAAAAAAAGGGCTTGTTTTATGAGGATGTTGAAAATGATCCTCCAAGCAGACCAATAAAACCAGGTGAGGTTGATTTTCTTAGAAAAAAACTGTCTAGTAAAATCAAAGCTCACCAAGCATATAAAATGGGAAGAAAGTTTTTAAATGATATTCTTTCAACTAAGAAGATGATTATTAAAGACATTATAGGCTCAGAAAATCTTAGAGGACTTAAAACTGGAGCAGTAATGACTTGTAATCATTTTAACGCTTTTGATTCATTTGCGATTCAGGTCGCATATGAAGCGTGTGTTGATGATGTAAAAAAGAAGAAATTCTTTAGAGTAATTCGAGAAGGAAACTATACTAGCTTCCCTGGTTTTTATGGATTTTTAATGCGTAATTGCTATACATTACCCCTTGGCAGTAGTCCTAAGGTTATGGCTGAATTATTGAAGGCCACAGATAAGATACTAAATGATGGGCATTTAGTATTGGTTTATCCTGAGCAAAGCATGTGGTGGAACTACCGCAAGCCTAAGCCATTAAAAAAAGGAGCGTACCGATTCGCAGTTAAAGCTAACGTTCCAGTAGTACCTTGCTTTATAACTATGCAAGACAGCTTTCTCATTGATGATGATGGCTTTCCAATTCAGGAATATACTATTCATATTGAAAAGCCAATTTATCCAAAAGAGGGTTTATCAGGTGCGCAAAATATGGAGTATTTATTAAACGAAAATTATAAGGTATGGAAGGATATATATGAGCGTACCTACCATACAAAGCTTACATATACCACTGCATTAGAAGTTAAGCCTGAAATGTAGACCTATGTTGGTCTACTTTTTTTTGCAAAAAATAAGATGGAAATTAATCCATCTTATGATAATTTATTAACTTGAGTGTATCCTTGAATGAAATACATATCGTAATCAAATTCAACAATATATGCTTTTTCTTTGTTTTTATAAGTATATGTTAGATAAACATATAAATTTGGACTTTTTACCTTATTCATACCAAGAACATAACGCTTAGGGAATTCTTGATTTGCATCTATAGATATTGATCTTTCACTACTATAGAATGTCATAATATCTGTTCGAACATATTTTGAACTATAAGCTGTAGAAGGAACTGATGATTGACTTGAACAGTAATCATGCCATTTTTCACCAACTGCAACGTAGCATGAATTAATTGTTAAATCCTGGTCAGTAGTATTAAATCCAATATAGTATTTAATTGATCCAGCTTTGCCATTAGCAGGTAAATTATAGGATGTGCTAAATAGTGCGACTCTTAAGCCTTCAGTTTTATCTGTGTATGCGTATTTATATGTTTTGTCACTTGTATTGCTTAGCTTGCCATCACTTGCGTGAGCGTTGGCCTCTACAATAGGTGGCAATTCATCAAGCTTAAACGCTGTTTTTAAATTATCTTTAATACTAACACTTGAGAATGTTACTATAAAGTATACTCCAAATACTAACACTACGGTTAATAATGTTAGTCCAAGAAATACAATTTTTGACGGTATTCTTTTCTTTTTTGTATCATTTTTATTATTCTTAATATTTTTGTTCATAATTAATAACTCCAATCAAATTAGATATATATATTTTATATTAAAACTTGTTGATTATCAAGAGTTAAGAAAAGAAGATAGAAAAAACTAACCAACTTTTACTAGAATTTAAATGATTTTGTCTTTAGCATTACCAATAATTGACATTCCAGATAAACTAGAAAGAGGTAAGGCTAACACTTGGAATATAAAAGTGATAACTAGCATAACAATACAGGAATCAATTTGAATATTGACTGCACTTTTACTTTCTCAAAATATTTATAATAAATAGATGATAAAATAATTCGTAACGCCTTAAAATGGAAGTATATAGACATATTTGACTTTAAACAGTACCTAATTCAAATTAGATTTATATTTTTAATTTTGGCACATTATTTAGAAATATTCTACAATAGAGGTTTCAAAACAGTATAATTTTTCGAAACTTAATTGACTAAAAACGCTTTAGATTGTATAATTACATTAGTAGTTTTAAAACTACGTATATGGTTTTTATTAAATTTCAAAACTTTTTCAAAAATTTAATTACAATATTGGAGGTGTTTTTATGGTATTGGAAATTGGTGTTTCCATACTAATTGTCTCCATTTTGGTTGCATTGCTAGTTGGTTTATTTATTGGATATATTCTTAAACAGGTTTTACGAGATAAGAAATTTGATGATCGTCAAGAAGAGGCTAGTAAGCTTATTGCGGAGGCAAAGCTTGAGGCTGAAAGATTAAAAAAAGAATCAATTCAAGAAGCGAAGGGAACCGTTAATGATTTAAAACGTGAGGCTGAGCAGGATATTAAAGAGCGTAAGGAAGTTGTTGTTGAGCTTGAGAATAAGCTTAATGTACGTGAGGATACTTTGGATAGACGTTCTGCAAATCTTGATCGCCGTGAGGAAATCTTAAATGATAAGGAAACTCGCTTAGATAATAAAAAGACTGAATTAGAACAATTAAATATCAAGGTGGAAGAGGTACTTAAACAGCAGGAGGCTAGACTTGAAGAAATTTCTGGTTTAACAAGAGACGCTGCTAAGACCTTAATTATGGAAAAGGTTCGTGAGGACCTAAGTGTAGAAATAGCAAGCTATATAAAGGAAGAAGAAGAAAAAGCAAAATTAGAAGTTAAAAATAAAGCCAAGGATGTTTTATCTCTAGCTATTCAAAAATATGCTAGTGAAACAGTTAGTGAAACGACAGTTGCTACTGTATCACTTCCTTCAGACGAAATGAAGGGACGTATTATTGGACGTGAGGGAAGAAATATTCGTACAATTGAAACAATGACAGGTGTAGATTTAATTATTGATGATACACCAGATGCTGTTGTTATTTCAAGCTTTGATCCTATAAGAAGAGAGATTGCACGTAAGTCACTTGAAATTTTAGTAAGTGATGGTCGAATTCATCCGGGTCGTATTGAGGAAGTCGTTGAAAGATGTCGTTCCGAAGTTGAAATGGATATTCGTGAAAAGGGCGAGGATGCTGTATTTAAAGCTGGTATTGGTAAGGTTCATCCAGATTTAGTAAAATTAATTGGCCGTCTATACTACCGTACTAGCTATGGTCAAAATGTATTACAGCACAGCTTAGAAACAAGCTTTATTTGTGGTAAATTAGCTGCAGAGCTTGGGGAAAATGAGGTTATTGCAAGACGTGCTGGATTACTACATGATATTGGTAAGGCTGTTGACCATGAGGTTGAAGGCTCACATGTAGAAATTGGTATTGAACTTGCAAACAAATATCATGAATGTGCTGAGGTTGTCGATTCAATCGCATCACACCATGAGGATGTAGCGCCAAAGAGTGTTATTGCTGTTCTTGTAGCAGCTGCGGATGCACTGTCTAGTGCAAGACCTGGTGCTCGATCAGACTCTTTAGAAAATTATACTAAGAGACTTGAGGATCTTGAGGCTATTTCAAATAGTATTAAGGGTGTTCAATCATCATACGCTATACAAGCCGGACGCGAAATACGTGTTATTGTAAACCCTGAGATGATTGATGATTTACAATCATTTAAGGTTGCAAGAGAGATTAAGGAGCAAATTGAGGCTAAGCTTCAATATCCTGGTACAATCAAGGTTACAGTAATTCGTGAGACACGTGCTACTGATGTAGCTAAATAATTTTATACTAATTAGTCCTAGGTATTATACTTGGGACTTTTTGTTATTCTTATTTTTCTTAAGATATGGTATTATATTAATATAGATTAGGATTGTGATATTATGAATATATTATTTGTTGGTGATGTTTTTGGTGAAGAAGGAATAAAGTATTTAGAAAGCCATTTACCAAAAATTAAGGAGCAATATAAGATTAATTTAGTAATAGTTAATGGTGAAAATGCATCATATGGAAGAGGTATGCATTTTACTCATTATAAAATGTTTATGAAAATGGGCGTAAACTTAGTTACTATGGGTAACCATACGTTTTCAAATGTAGATATTAAAAATTTTATTGATAAATCAAATGTAATTAGACCTGCTAATATTCCAACTGATATGGGCGTTGGATATAAGACGATAAACTATAATAATAAAACAATTACTGTAATTAATTTGATGGGAAGAACATTTCAAAATATGGCTCTTGATTGTCCTTGGAGGAGACTAGGTGATATACTTGATAAAGTAAAAAGCGATTATTACATAGTTGATTTCCATGCGGAAGCTACATCTGAAAAGATTGCGTTAGGTTTAGATTTTGATGGCAAGGTTGATGCGGTAATAGGTACTCATACTCATGTTCCTACGGCTGATGAGACTGTTTTACCTAAGGGAACATTATATATAACTGATGTTGGTATGACAGGACCAAGATTTGGGGTAATCGGTAATGAGCACGAAAAGATTATTAGTCGTTTTAGAACTGGTGTATACGAGCATGCAGGAGTAGAAACAGGTAAGATGCAGCTTAATGCTGTTGTGCTTAGCATTGGTGAAAAAAAAGGAATTAAGAGAATTCATATTGAAGATTAGAATATTAATTAAAGACCATTCATATATTTTAGTGAATGGGGGATATTAATGAATATAATAAAAGTTTCGTCTAAATCACATCCAGCATCAGTGGCAGGAGCTCTTGCAAACATTTTGAAAACCCGTGATACTGTAGAGATTCAGGCGATTGGTGCAGGTGCTCTAAATCAAGCAATTAAAGCTGTAGCTATTGCTAGAGGCTATGTAGCTCCTACAGGAAAGGATTTAAGTTTAGTACCTGGATTTGTCGATATTGTGATTGATAATTCGGAAAAAACAGCTATTAAATTATTCGTAAAAAGTAAATAGTTTAGATATATTTACTTTTAAAAATTCGATAACAATTATAAAATGTTCCATGAGATAAAGAGGAAAGCTTCAGCGCCTCTTTAAAGGAACATTTTTTATTTTTGTATAATAAAAATACATCAAGTATTTCATTTGTAATATTTATTTTTGGCCTACCAACGGTAACACCTTTAGCTCTAGCAATTCTTATACCTTCAGCTTGTCTTTGCTTGATATTTGCTTTTTCATTTTCCACAACAAATGAAAGTATTTGTAAAACAATATCAGATATGAATTTGCCAATTAGATTTTTATTATCGTTTCTTGTGTCAAGTAAATCTATATCTAATACAACAATATTACATTTAATAGTTTTAGTTATGTATGACCATTCTTCAATAATCATATCGTAGTTTCTTCCAAGTCTATCGATAGATTTGATTACAAGTAAATCATTTTCTTTAAGCATTTTTCTTAATCTTTGGTAGTTTTTCCTTGAGAAGTTTTTTTCGCTTTATTTGTCTATATAAATATTTTTATCAGAAATACCATAATCTTTAAGTTCAAGAATTTGTCTATCTAGTTTTTGGTCTTTAGTTGATACTCTTGCGTATCCATATATCATAAATAAATCACCTCGAGCAAAATTATAGAAATTTTTAATAAAAATTGCAAAAATGTACATTTAAGTATTATCTATTAAATAATATATAGATATCGTATTGTTAATTATCAGTGCAAAACATAAGAATACTAATGTTGGGCACTATATTATTTATATGTAATTCAATACATGATATTATTAACTCGGTAGAAACCGAGTCGGATGAAATCGAGTTTGTCTAAGTTTATTGGAAGAGAAGCAGAAAAAAATAAATAAAATTATTAATGGAGCAATGTCATTTTCTTTAATCTATGGAAGAAGACGTATTGATAAAAGCGAGCTTGTAAAGCAAGTGGTAAAAATGGTAATTATCCAACAAAAAACATTGATATATACAAAAAAGTTGGGTATAATAATAGTAGGTGATGAAGAATGAGTATGCTTATGACGGTTATCTCTCGTGAAAAAAAACGAAACGAGAATATGATAATCGAATATATAAAAGAGCTTGAAACATTACCGAAAGGTAAAATAATTCCGAAAAGCGTAAACGGCAAAACCTATTATTATCTGTATTACCGTGACGGAAAAAAAGTAGTGAGTAAATATATCGGCAAGGACGAGGGAAGCTTAACTGTAATTCGTGAAAAACTTACTCGTCGTAGTCAGATAGAAGAAATTATAAAAAAACTGAAAGAAGAAAAAAATCAAATCAAGAAGTTGGAGGCTATGTTATGATATTATACCACGGTAGTAATATGGAAGTGAAAAATCCGAGACTTATCGAACAGAACAGATTCCTCGACTTCGGATACGGTTTCTATACGACAACCAATAAGATTCAAGCCGAGAACTTTGCCAAAAAGGTTGTTGTACGCAGAGGCGGTACACCGACAGTCAACGTATATGAGATAGACGATAATATTGGTAGTGAACTACTCAAAATAAAGCGTTTCAATGCTCCCGATGAGGAATGGCTCGACTTTGTTTGTGCACATAGAAATGGAACGTATGACAAAGAGCAATACGACCTTATAATTGGTGCAGCTGCAAATGATGATGTTTACAGAACGCTCCAAGTATATTCTTCGGGACTTTTAACTAAAGAACAAGCACTTGAAGCCTTGAAAATCAAGAAGTTGTTTGACCAATATGTGTTTGCGACAAACGAGGCAATTTCACTCTTGAAATTCGTCAAATCCGAGGAGGTGTGATATATGGATGAGAAGTTCAATTCTATATTAAGTATTGCTCTTATTCCTCAGACAGTTGACCTGATTGTGAAGAATGAAGGACTAGATGATATTTCCGCTATGAACGAGTTTTATAACTCCAAGACCTACGAAATGCTTGCAAAAGTAGAAGCGAAGATGTGGCTTGTCAGCC
>CAMEKY010000089.1 GCA_945921565.1 uncultured Clostridium sp.
TAATTAAAGTATCTATAATCATTTTCTACTCCTAAATAAAAATCTGTAATATTTAGCTTTTTCTTTATTTCTGATTGAACTCCATAATTCTCTAAATAAGGAATACAAATCTCATCTAATAACTTATTTAGTAAATCATATTTATGTTCATTATATAAAGTAACTACCCAACCTGACCATTCTCCGCTTAACCCGTCTTTAGTAAATAGCTTCATTTTTAATGCAGGAAATTGATGGTCCTCAACATATCTCTGTCCAAAATAAAAGTATCCCACTTTATTATTAAATACTTTCAAGAATTCAATTATTTCATTAATAACTGCATCATCATTTGTATATACACGTAACATCATATATATATCGTGAACTAAATCAGATAAATAATCTCTTGAAATATCAGCTTTCAAACATACATTCATTCTATCTTTAAATGCTGTAATTTTGTTTTCAATATACTCATTACTCCATTTAATCAAGTCTTCTTTGGATATATTTTCATTAAACCAATCAATCACGCCTTGCTTTATTAAAAAGAAGCTACAAAACATCGCGTGATATAGAGTTTTAGCATTATCCTTTGTAAGTTCAAAACCTTCTGGTAAATTACTATAAGGCCCTGGTGGTAACATTCTTTTCAATTCTTCATTAGTCACTATAAATCACCTCGAAATCCTATATCCTGCTAGTGCAAAGCCATCATTAGGTATTATTGGCGAAGCTATTATTGAAGCCCATGTAACATTAGAGTTTACAAAATTAACATAGCCATATTTTCTAATAATCGATATTTCCATGCTATATGCTCCACCACCAAATTTTTCTTTATAGCCTTTAGAAATAAAATTTTCTTCAACATAATAATGTGGGTCAGTTACGAAAACAAAATCCCAATTATCCTTAGCACAATATGTTACTACTGCAATGTTTGCAATATCCATTTTTTCATATCCTTTATACTGTTCTATTAATGAATCATAATTTACGTTGTAATAGCACAAACAACCATGATTTTTTGCATATACTTGATATGCAGCTTCATTATCCCATTTATTCTCTTCTTCTTTCATATATCTACCAACAGCTAAAACTTTGTCTTCTTTTTCCTCAATTTCTTTAATAGATAAACCAGTCATTACTTCAATTATTTCAAGAATCGTTTCTTTCGAAACGCCCGCTTTTGCCATTTTATCCGCAATATCAGGCAAATTCAAAATATCATCAAATGTAACATTTTTTCCAGTTGGAACAGCACTGTGTCCATTACCAGATGTACCACTTCCAACTGAAACTGAACTGCTAGATTTAATAGAGTCAGCAATTGCACAACTTATTATTAATCCTATTGCTCCCCCAATTGCTGTATTTTCATCCCACGATGATGCTCCATCATCATAAATAAGGTTAGCAAAGTATGCGCAGTCATCCTTTTCTAAAGATTCTATTACATCTACTTCTTGTATATATTTTTCATCACTTTCAACGCGATTATTAAGCGTAACAAACACTAAAGTAAATACTATTAGAATACTTAGTGCTAAAAATAATAATTTCTTTTTCATATTTTATAATCTCTCCTCTTCATTTATAAATTGTTTTAAGCTTATAGAAGGGATTATAAAGCTGACTCCAGGAATATATCCATTTATGTTTTTTAATCTGAAAGTCATTATGCCAAGCAATTCACCTTTTTGATTAAATATTGGGCCTCCCGATGCTCCATCATCGAATTCGATATTTGTTTGAACGCTTAATATTTTTTCATTATTCATATTCAATTTCTTATAATTAGAAGTTATTATGCCTTTATATAAAGATAATCCTAATCCTTGTGGATTACCAATACCATATATTTCTTCGCCGATCTTAAAATCTTCTTGTAAATTCATAAATCCTTTAGTATTAGCATTTATTTTTAATAATGCTAAATCAAATTCACTCGACATTCGTACAATAGATGCTTCATACATTTGCTCATCATTTAATTTTACATTAATTGTTGATTCCGCAAATAAACTAACAACATGCTTATTAGTTAATATTTTTCCATCATTAGATATTATTGTCCCCGTCGCAAAAGCACTAATCTCCTCGTTACGACAAATAATTTCTACAGTACTACTAAAATACTTTAAAAAATCAACTTCATTAGTACATGATATTAGCAAAACAACGATAAATAAAAGCATAAAAAAAGATAATTTCCTCAATACAAACCCTCCCACAAGCTTGATACAAATTATATATCATATCAATACCAAATGTCAATATAATAATCGTTATCTTATTTATATGTTGAATTTTTTATCATTTTTTGTCTAATTATACGTATTTTATATAATAAAATATACTCATACATCTTTAAAATACCAACAAATTATTCATCTGTTTTTATAATAAAAAAGCCTTCTAATTATAATACAAATATACTATAATTAGAAGACTTAACTCCCTTTATGAAATTTTACTTTCCTCTTTATACTATCATTAGGCAGTATATACTTTTTTTATATTTTGAGATTTGAATATCTTTTCCTTTATATTTATCAATATCTGCATTTTTTAATACTCCGCCACTAACTACAATGCTTCCGTTATCGAGTTTTATTTGAAGTGCCATTCTTGGCATTGGAAGTAAGCTAAAGGTAGATTCAAATCCAACGATTTTACCTATCATTAACTCTCCACTTACTGCTTTTATTGATTTTATTAAAAATATACATGCAATAACAATAGGTATAAGTATAACCACTGCAATAATTAAATCAACAGCCAAAAATATAACCCAAAATGACGAGTCTATTAATGGTAAAATAAGCATAAAAAGTGTTGAACATATATATGCAACTATATAAAATATCAAACAATACTTATAATGTTCTTTGGAAATATTTTGCATAATTTATCCCTTTAATCCGCGTGATTGGCGATCCATATCCTCAACAACTATATCAAAAATTTCACCCTTAGTTCTACAATACTTTAAGACGTCCCAAGGCTCATTTGTATGATAGTGAATTTTTAAAAGCTCATCATCACCGGCAACGACTAAACAATCTCCTTTAAAATTCTCGTTTATGTAATCGATTATTTCATCCTCACTTAAATCCTCACCCTCAATTAATAGCTGAGTATCATATCTATATTGAATCATATTAATCCTTCTTTCTTTATTAACATTCTACTATACGAATGTTTATATTGCAAATAAATACAATATTAGCTTTTATCTATAATCACATTCGTAACTTTAAAATTTTTGATACTCTTATTATCAAAACTAGTATCTTTAGCTTTAATATATAAATTATCAAATATAAAATTACTAAGAATGTATTGCTTAGGATCTGGCAACACATTAAAATATTTATTACATATACACTCACAATTTGACATCTTTATATCGTGAGCATATGACAAAGGAATATCCTTTCTATCCTTTAAATCAAAAAACTGTGTCCATGGGTTAATATTTAAGAAGCTTTCAATTTTTCCTTTAATATCTTCAACTAAAATATATTCATACTCTTGAGGTGTATCTGGTCTCATTTTTAGCCATAACAAGTTTTTACCCTCATCAACCCTTATTCTTCGCATAATTATATTTTTATTATAAATCGACTCACTACCGCAAGTAAGACAGGAATGACAGAAGCCATAATGACAATCCTCAATAATAATTCTTTCGTTCCCACCATTTCTACTATCATCACATGCCCAAGGACCTTTTCCTCCCTTAAGAGCTACCGCATCATCGTTAACCTCAAGATAACAGCCCTTAACTAATATATCAGTACAAGCATCAATATCAATCGCATCTGTACTTGGCGCTTTAACAGGATATGCCGGAGAATATATATAGCAATTAATATATTTTACAAACTGTGACTTATATAAATGAGTTGTCCAAAAGTGAGAATTAATCATTCTAATACCATAAAAATTTACATTTTTACAATTAGAAATATAAATTAATCGTGGTCGTTGCTCATCCTTGTTTGTACAATTAGGATTCCACTGTCTTCTTTGCCAAAATGCTTTCCATGAATTTAATCCATTTCCATCAATTGTACCCTCACCTAAAATAGTAAAGCCATCAACATTTTCAACGTTTATTAAAGCATTATAATATAGGCATGTTTCTCCTTCAATTCTAGTTTCTACCACTTGATAATCAAATATCGAATCGCTACCCAATAAAACGGCATCACGTTCTAAGTATAGGTTAACACCTTGTTTAAAATAAATGGCGCCTGTTTTATAGATTCCCTTAGGAATAACAATTACTCCCCCACCATTGTTAGATACCATATCAATTAAGCTTTGAAATTCTTTTGTATAAACCTTATAATCTGATTTAATACTATAGTCAGTGATTATATATTTTTTACCTAATGATTCCAAGCCAGGTACATTATAATCATAAAACCAATCTGAAATTACTGTTCCATCTAAAAAATATTCCATCATACGCACTCCAGAATAATAAAACATCACTTTTGCATTAAATGATGTTTATTTTATATTTAGCTATTAAATTTAGCTCCCATATCTTTTATAAATGATTCATCCTCAAAATAATTAATTCTCATACTATTACGAACTCTTTTTAATGTTTCGTTAGCCTTTATATTAGCTTTAGCAGTACCTTCTTTAATAATATCATATACCTCATCAATGTGGCTCTCGTAATAAGCACGCTTTTCTCTAATAGGTGTTAGCACATCCTCAAGAACATTATATAAGAATTTTTTGCACTTCATATCTCCAAGTCCACCACGCTCATAATGAGCCTTCATCTCATCAAGATTTTTATAATCAGGATTGTATTTTGCAAAATGCTCTTCTGTTGCAAAGCATGAAAGATAAATAAACACTGGATTATCCTTTGTATTACCAGGATCCTCAACCTTAAGATGATTTGGATCTGTAAACATACTCATAACCTTTTGTCTAACTGTTTGTGAATCATCACTTAAGAAAATTGTATTACCTAATGATTTAGACATTTTTGCTTTACCATCAGTTCCCACTAATCTTCTACATGACTCATTTTCTGGCAATAAAATCTTGGGACTAACTAAAGTTTCTCCATATATCGAATTGAACTTATGAACAATTTCTTGAGTTTGCTCAACCATAGGCATTTGATCCTCTCCTGCAGGTACAACTGTCGCGTCAAATGCTGTAATATCTGCAGCCTGAGATACTGGATAAGTAAAGAAGCCTGCTGGAAGTGATGCTTCAAAATCACGCATTTTTATTTCATTCTTTACAGTTGGGTTACGCTGAAGACGAGAAACTGTTACTAAATTTAAATAATATAAATTTAATTCAGCTAGGGCTGGAATAGATGATTGAACAAATATAATAGATTTTTTTGGATCAATTCCAATAGATAAATAGTCTAAAACAACCTCTAACAAATTTTCTCTAATTTTCCCTGGATTTTCCGCATTATCAGTTAGAGCCTGTGCATCCGCAATCATTATATATATTTCATCAAATTTACCAGAGTTTTGAAGCTCAACTCTTCTTTTCAAGCTTCCTACATAGTGACCAATATGAAGTTTTCCAGTTGGCCTATCACCAGTTAAAATAATATTCTTCATAATATTTCCCCATTTCTTAAAAATATGTTAAGTTGATTATATCACATTAAATTAGTTTTGTAACAAATATTATTGACTTTTTAGGCTTTACCTAATTATTTTTTTACATCTAACATAGAATTTATGATATAATACGTTTTGAGGTGACAATTCATGAAAGAAACAGATTTAAACTTTATTAAGCAATTTGCGTATGAATTATTTTTAACAGATTCTCCTACTGGATATAGTAACAAGGTTGATGACTTATTGATTAAGACATTAGCTGATTTAGGATATAATGCTATAAAAACAAATAAAGGTAATGTTAAGCTATTTATTGAAGGAGAAAGCAGCGAAAAAAATATTGCGACTTCTGCTCATGTCGACACACTTGGATTAATGGTTAGGTCTATCAACTCAGATGGTACTCTCAATGTAACAAATGTTGGAGGGCCATCAATTCCTACTCTTGATGGTGAATATTGTAAAATTGTAACAAGAAATAATAAGGAATATACTGGTACTATCTTATGTAAAAAATCAAGTGTCCATGTCTATCCAGACGCTCAATCAAGCGCAAGAAATCTTGATACAATGATAGTAAGAATTGATGAAGTTGTAAAAAATGCTGATGACGTTTTAAAGCTTGGAATTTGTAATGGAGACTACATTTGTATTGACCCTAAAACAACTATTACACCATCAGGCTTCATAAAGAGTCGTTTTATTGATGATAAGGGTAGTGTTTGTGCAATTATCAATACATTAAGAAGGCTTAAGGAAGAAAACAAAAAGCCTGCATATAATACCTATGTATATTTTGTAAATCAAGAGGAGGTTGGACATGGTGCAGCTACAACTGATAAATGTATCGATGAGTTTGTAACTGTCGATATGGGCTGTATCGGGCTTGATTTAGCAGGAAATGAATATGCTGTATCAATTTGTGCGAAAGATTCTGGAGGTCCATATAGTTACGATTTAACAAACAAGCTTATTGATTTAGCTAGCAATAACAATATCAATTATGTTGTAGACATCTTCCCTCAATATGGTTCTGATATAGGTGCAGCCTGGAGGAGCGGAGTTGATTGCCAAGGTGCATTAATTGGCCCTGGTGTTAACGCAAGTCATGGTATGGAAAGAACTCATTTAGATGCAATCGAAGCTACTTCTAATCTTTTATATTTATATCTTACAAATAAATAATACTGGTGTAAACCAGTATCACTTATGAAACATCACTTTTTGGTGATGTTTTTTCATTTGTGGCTATGACCGGCACACAAAGACAAGGTCACCTGCTTTTTAGCAAATGGCCTTTGAAATTATTTTATTAAGTTGTAATAGTAATTGAATTTCCCCAAGATAGTATCTTCACTAATCATGCTTGTCCTGATGTTTAGTCATTGACTTTTTATTTTTTAAATTAAACGGTATTTGAGCAAAAACAACTGCTATAAGCATTAATGCACATCCCACATATTCTCTTACACATAAATGATTACCAAGTATTACAAGACCACCAATTACACTAAAAACTGATTCTAATGATAGTATTAATGATATCGTCGTAGGATTAGAATTTTTTTGGGCAATTATTTGAAGTGTATAAGCAACAGCGCTAGATAAAATACCTACATATAGAAGTGGCCAAATACATGATTTTATACTATCAAAGCTAATAGTCTCACAGCTAAATGCAAAAATAGATGACAAAACTCCCGCAATTAAAAATTGAATCATACTAAGTATAATTCCATCTGATGATGCAGAAAAATAATCAATAGTAATAATATGAATTGAAAAAAACAATGCACAAGCCATAATCATCATATCATATTTGGAAATCCTAAATTCTCCATTTATACATAAAAAATATAATCCAATTAATGCGACTAAAACGCCAATAATAATATTAATAGTTGGTTTTTTCTTCCTAAAAATACCTAAAATTGGAACAATGACAATATATAAAGATGTAATAAAACCTGCTTTGCCAGCACTAGTATGAGTCATACCATATTGTTGAAGATTTGTGGCAATAAACAATAACACACCGCACAAGCACCCACCTATTATTGAATTCTTAGTAAATAGCTTTTTTTTTACATTCTTCTTTTTATTTACTAATTTAATAATAAGCACAGCAATTAATAATGAAACTAGTGCTAAAATACATCTAATTGCATTAAACGTAAATATACCAATTTTATTTGCGCCTTCGCTTTGGGCAACAAACGCAAGTCCCCAAATAATGGCAGTTATTAAAGCCAGAATACTTTTACCAATCTCGTTTTTCATTTCAAACACCAAAAATCCACGATATATTTTTGAGCAAAAAAACAATGCCAAAGAGTTTATCATTTTTTCATCACTTAATTTTTTTGATTTCCATATTAATACCACTAAATAGGGTAGAGGAAAGAAAATAATTCTTTGCCCCTCCCATTGCACCGTACG
>CAMEKY010000090.1 GCA_945921565.1 uncultured Clostridium sp.
TTCTGATTATCTTTTTCTTTTTCTAGCATAAGTGTTAAATTTTGACGTATACGTTATTCCTTCGTTTGGCGTAGAGCCACTCATTCCAACCCCCGTAACCTCAAAGCTTGTACCTTCTACAACTAATGAAGCTTTTTTAATATCATATCCATCAATTTCAAAATCCTCTATAGCTGCATCGACATTATACTTTTTACATTCATCTAATATCATATTCGCAACATTTAGTTCCTTATCAGAACCTCCTACTCGCTCAAAGGATATTTTTCTTAAAAAATCAAAACTTGAATAATTTTTCATATAACCACCCCATATATTGTATATTATACACTTTTTTACACAAATATCCACTAAAAATATAAAAAATGGAATTTTACTTCCATTTTATTTTATTAAATTATCATATATTAATCTTATAGTTTTATCATAATCCTTATTATCAACACCAAGAATGATATTAATCTCATCAGATCCTTGGGCAATCATACGAACATTTATTTTTTCATTACCTAAAACAGTAAATAAGTTTCCTGATAAACCAGCATGACCCTTCATATTTCGGCCTACTACAGCAATCAAGCTCATTCCACCTTCAATGCTTACATCATCAGCCCCAAGCTCATTCTTTATATCTGATATAATTTCATATTGATATTTAGCAACAGCCTCTTCCGCACATACAACGGAAATTGTATCAATTCCTGTTGGAATATGCTCAATAGATACATGATATCTTTCAAATATTCCAAGAACCTTTCTCGCATAACCAATTTCATTTGACATATGGTTTTTGAATATTGAAAATGAAACAAAGTTCTTCTTTCCGGCAATACCAGTAATTGCCTGATCATTTACACTACACTCATTTAAGATTAGTGTTCCTGGGTCACTTGGGCTATTAGTGTTTTTAATATTAATAGGTATATTTAAATTTTGAACAGGGAAAATAGTTTCCTCATGTAGCACATTAGCACCCATATATGATAGCTCACGTAATTCGTGATAAGTAATTTCTTTAATTGCTTTAGGATTGTTTACAATTCTAGGGTCAGCAAATCAGCCTTAAGACTAGATGCCAAAATTGAACCAGTAACATCAGAACCACCTCTACTAAGAAGCTTAATGTCGCCCTTAGGATAGGCTCCATAGAATCCTGGGACAACAATCTTTAATGATTTAGAAAATGCTTCATTTACAAGCACACTAGTTTCTGAAAAATCAATTTTTCCTTCATAATTAAATCTAATAATATCCTTAGCATCGACAAAATCATAGCCTAAATAATCTGCCATTAATCTAGCAGTTAAATACTCACCACGGCTAACAAGATAATCCTCGCTTATTCCGCTCTTTAATTCTGATTTTAAAGAATTAAGCTCTCCCTTTATATCAAACGATAAATTAAGGGATTCCTTAACCTCAATGAATCTAGTTTCTATCATCTTCCAAATCTCATCATATGGTACATTATATTTTATATGTGCATTTAGAATATATAATAAATCTGTAATCTTTGAATCTCCTGAGTATCTCTTACCAAGAGCACTAACTACTACAATTCTTCTCTCTGGTGAAGATAAAACAATATCCTTCACCTTTTTAAATTGGGTTTCGTTTGATAACGAAGAACCACCAAATTTCACAACCTTTAACATACAATCACCTACAAACTTCTTAGTGCATCTACAAGTGCAGTTTTACCCAAAGTTCTTTCATCAATTTTTTTAATAATTTTTGCAGGACATCCAGCAACCATTACATTTTCAGGCACATCATTAATTACAACAGCTCCTGCAGCTACTACTGAGCCTTTTCCAATTCTGCAGCCTTCAATTACAACCGCATTAGCTCCGATTAATACATTATCCTCAACTACAACAGGTGTAGCACTTGCTGGCTCTACAACTCCAGCCAAAACTGTACCTGCCCCAATATGGCAATTCTTTCCAACTATTGCTCGTCCACCAAGAACCGCACCCATATCAATCATCGAACCCTCACCAACAACGGCTCCAATATTTATTATGGCACCCATCATTATAACTGCATTATCATGAATCTCGACCTGATCACGAATAATGGCACCTGGTTCGATTCTAGCATTAATCTCTTTTTTGTCAAGTAAGGGTACAGCACTATTTCGCATATCATTTTCAACAACATAATCAATAATATTTTCCTTGTTTTCTTCAAGAATATCCTTAATATCTGACCACTGTCCAAAAACTACATACGATAAATTAGATCCAAATTTTTGACAATTAGGAAAATCAATATCATTTTTTAAATTAATATATAATTTGACATTTGTTTTCTTTTTTGCCGTTTTAATATAATTAATTATATAATTTGCATCCATTATGCTTTTCCTCCAAATAGTACATCTTCCATATCATACATACCATTTTCTTTATCTAAAAGCCACTTAGCTCCAAGCAATGCACCTTTAGCAAATATCTTCTTAGAAAATGCCTCATGCTTAATACTTAGCACCTCATCAAGTCCAGCATAAATCACCTCATGCTCACCAACAATTGTGCCACCTCTAACAGAATGTACACCAATTTCACCTAAAGGAGTTCTTTTTGACATTCCAACACGCCCATATACGCAAGGAATACATTCATCTCCTTCAATTGAATCTAAAAGCATTTTTGCTGTACCTGATGGAGCATCAGCCTTTTTATTATGATGCTTTTCAATTAATTCAACATCAAATGATTCTCTTAATATAGGAGATATTTCCCTAACAACACGATTCATTAATATAACTCCTAAAGAAAAATTTGAGCTATATAAAACTGGTGCAAATGTTGACATTTCATTAATCAATGATAGCTCGTGATCATCGTATCCTGTAGTTGCAATTACAACAGGCTTTGGATTCTTTTTAACATAATCATATATTTTAGTGATATTAGTATGATGAGAAAAATCAATGATAACATCCATATCAATTCCATCTAAATTTTCATAGTATCCATCACTAACAATACCACTTACTGTATCATTTGATCCTAAGCAATCACATAATGTATGCCCCATTGCTCCATACCCTACTAAACAAATTTTCATTTAATCAAATCTCCTAATCTATCAATTTCTTCATGTAATATTTTCTCATTTTCCTTTGACATTTTATAAAGTGGAAGTCTACATTCACCAACATTATATCCCATATAATTCATTGCATTTTTTACAGGAATAGGACTAGTTTCTAAGAATAGATCACTTGATAAATTTAAATATGCAAGCTGTAACTCTTTAGCCTCTTTTACTTCACCATTTAGCATATGCTTGGTAATTTGATGGGTAATAGTTGGCGCAATATTGGCAAGAACTGAAACAACTCCTGTTGCGCCTAAGCTCATCACAGGCACAATTTGATCATCGTTACCTGACAAAATGCAAAAATCATCAGATACATATTTTGCAATTTTAGCCACAAATGAAATATTACCAGAAGCCTCCTTAATAGCTTGAATATTTTTATGCTTTGATAAAACCTCAATTTCGTGCTCTGAAAGTGATATTCCTGTACGAGAAGGCACATTATACATAATAATTGGAATATTTACACTATCTGCAATAGCTTGGAAATGCTTAATCATTCCTTCTGAATTAGTCTTATTATAATATGGCGTTATAACTAATAATGCATCTACACCTAATGCCTCATATTTTTTTGAATTATTTATTGCAATTTTTGTTGAATTAGAACCACTTCCAACTACAACTGGAATACGATGATTTACCTTAGCTACAGTAAATCTAATTATTTCTTCCTTCTCTTCTTCTGTTAAATTTGGAGTTTCTGCCGTTGTTCCTAAAATTACAAGGCCATCGGTTTTGCTGGCAATATGAAATTCAATCAATTCTCCTAATACTTTATAATTTACATTATCTTGCTCATAAAATGGAGTTATAAGCGCAACATATGATCCTTTAAAATTCATTTATATCATCCTCGATTTCCGTGTCAAACACATGACAAGATGGACCAGTCATATATATTTCTTCATTTTCCTTACTTATTTTTAATATACCATATTTTAAATGCATATTACAATTATCGCCCACCATATTTAGCTTATTTAATACTACAAAGGCTGCACACGCACCAGTACCACAGGCATATGTGAAGCCTACCCCTCTTTCATACGTTCTAATAATATAATTATTATCATCTATTTTAGAGACAAAATTTACATTGGTTTTTTCTAAAAACAATGGGCTATTACATAAATACTCACCTAAACTTGTATCACACATTTTAATCGCATCATCCACAAACACAACTGTATGAATTGTACCCATAAATAGACTATATATTTGATATTCTTCATTACCATAGGAAACATTCATTGGAAAATATGATAAATTTGATGACGCTTTAAATGATTCATTATCAAATAGTGGGCTTCCCATATTGATTTTTACTCTAAAATCCTTGTCATTATTCGATATTACTTTAACCTTCATAACTCCCGCTTGAGTTTTAACATCAAATTCATCAGATGATGAAATACCATTCCTAATAATATAATGGGCCAAACATCTAATTCCATTACCACACATAGGTGCTAAGCTTCCATCCATATTATAAAATACCATTTCAAGGGGATTTTCCTTTAGTACAATGAACCCATCTGCTCCAATCCCTACATGTGATTCACAAAGTTTAATCGCAAGAGATTTAAAGTCATATTTTGGATCATATTTAGTAATTATAAAATCATTACCTAATCCATGGTATTTAGATATTTTCATCAATCTCACCTTCAATTAAATCCTCATATGTTTGTCTTCTTACTGCAAGTGATGGCTTTCCATCCTTAACAAACACTACTGCAGGTCTTAACGCTTTATTATAATTCGAAGACATTGAATAGCCATATGCACCAGTTGATTTCACAACTAATAAATCACCCTCAGCTGCAGGAGCTAAATAGGTATCCTCCATAATGATATCTCCTGATTCACAGCATTTTCCAGCAACTGTCACCATTATTTTATCAGCATTTTCTTTTCCAACAATATAGCCTTCATATTTAGCCTGATATAATGCGGGCCTAATATTGTCAGTCATTCCACCATCTACAAAATAATACTTTCTATTTGGAGTGTGCTTTAAAGCGCCAATTGTATAAAGAGTTGTACCTGCCTCACATACAATTGAACGACCTGGTTCAATCATTAAGGTGTTAATCTTTAAGTTTAAATCATGAAGTTTAGAGGATGTGTATTCGATTAAGTTTCTAGCAACATCTTTAATTTCTAATGTTTTATCATCGCTCGTATATTTTGCGCCAAAACCACCACCAATATTTAATGATAATACCTCGTTAAAGCTCTTTAAATATTTTAGTAGCTTATCTATTGCAGCATAGAAACCCTCCATTGTCATAATTTGTGATCCTATATGCGAATGAAATCCCTCAAGCTTAACAACCTTAGACTTATTAATAAGCTCTAATGTTTTATTTAAATCATCACTACCAATTAGCATTCCAAATTTAGAATCAATATGACTAGTTACAATAAATTTATGAGTATGAGCTTCGACTCCTGTATTTAATCGAATTAAGCATGAAACCTCTTTATTAAGCTTTAATGCTACATCTTCAACATGATAAAAATCAGCCAAAGAATCAATTACAATGTGAACCACGTTATTACTAATTGCATATTCTAATTCTTCACGTGTTTTATTATTACCATGAAAATATAAATCATAGGGATTCATTCCTGCTTTTAATGCAGTAAATATTTCCCCAGCACTAACTACATCAGCACAAAGTCCATTTTCTTTTGCTAAACGATATATTTTTAAAATAGATAGAGCCTTTGATGCATATAACACTTTTGTATTAAACTCACTTGAAATAAAATTATCCTTATATTCATGCATAATGTTAATTATTTTATTTTCATCATATACATAAAGTGGTGTTTTATAGCTTTTTGCTAATTCTTTGTAATTAATCATAAATCCTCCAAAAAAAAGAGACGTCATAGACGCCTCTTACTTAATCAGTTAATGTATTTAGCGCCTCTACTATTTCTAGTAGGAGTACTATAGATATTTTCTATAGTCCCACAGTCAAATTACGCCTAATTTGCTGTTCGGCGATGATTACCTTTCATCTACTTCTTAAGACGCCTCCTCCATAGATTACTCTGATGCACCGCTACCTCTAATATTTATTTCATATTTATATTATCATAAATTTAAAATTTTGCAAGTAAATTAAGCACAAATGATTGCATTTACTTAATTAAATTAACAAATTTCATAAAATGAGCAAATCCTTCATCATCTGCTTTAAAGACTGCACAGTCCTTAAGCATATGAAGGAAAACATCTCCTATTTCATTTTCGAAAATTTCATTAATATTATCCTTTGTAAAATTATACTTATTTACAAGCATTGTCACCCAGCTACGATGCTTTTCAAGTGATGCAGTATAATTAAAGTCATTTTTTAGTATACCTTCCTTAAGTAAAGATATCTCTTCCTTTAATCTTTTTGGTAATACCGCAAATCCCATCATTTCAAACAATCCCATATTTTCCTTTTTAATATGAAGATATTCAGCATGTGGATGGAAAATACCAAGAGGATATTTCTCTGATTGACGATTGTTTCTTAATACTAAATCAAGCTCGAACAATTCTCCCTTTTTTCTTAGTATTGGGGTAATTGCGTTATGAAGCTCTCCATCATTTGCAATAATATTGCATTCTAAATCATCATACTTACGCCAATTATTTAAAATTCTAGTGGCTAAATCAATCATTGGTCTTGAATCTTCTCCAACAAGTCTAATTACAGATACAGGCCATTTTAACACCTTTAAAATAACCCCATCAATCTCTTTTTCATATAACGACTCAGCATCCTCAATTGGGAAGTGATATCTACCACTATGGAAATGCTCGTGATTTAAAATTCCTCCACCAACTATTTTTAAATCAGCATTTGTACCAATGAAATATGAGGTAAATGTTTCCTCAAAATCAAACATGTATTTAAATGTCTTTTTACTCATTTTTGCTGGAGTATGATATGCATTTAAAACAATTGAATGCTCCTTAAAATATGGATATGGAGTATATTGGAAATAGAAAGGATCGCCATCTAATGTAATTGGAATTACACGATGGTTTTCTCTTGATGGATAATCAAGACGGCCTTGATATCCTACTGCTTCCTTACATAATGGACATTTAGGGTAATTAATTGATTCTATTTCTAATAGTTTTTCTTTAGTAATAGTGTCATGCTCAATTCTTGCTTGATTAATTGATAACTGAATACGACCAAATTCACTTTCAGCGTTAAAGAATACATTTTTTGAGAATAGGTTTTCTCTAATATAATTACTCTTAAGGCTCAAATTATAAAAATACTGAAGTGCTGATTCGATTGATTTCTTACTCTTCTTTTGGAATTCCTGAATAACACATGATGGTCTTGGAACAAATATATTCATAAGCTTAGTGTCAAAATTCTGTCTTGAGACTGAGCTATTATCAATCAATTCAATTGATGCAGCATAATTCAAAATTGTATCAATTATCATATAAAGTGGTTCTGGATGTGATACTCCATCCTCTATTTCATCTAAATGAAGTAAAGCTAGCACCTGATTTTTACAATAGATGCGATCCTCATCATCAATTAAATGGCTATCAACAGCATATTGAACTAATGACGCAATGGCATCTGCTAAAGAATCAGTATCCTTTGGCAATCTTCTTGGCCCACCACATG
>CAMEKY010000091.1 GCA_945921565.1 uncultured Clostridium sp.
TGATGGATATGAACCAGAATAAATTGATGTTCATCCTGTCATTAGCTACCATCATTCTATTACCGAATAATTGGCTTACAGCCTTAACATATGGAGTTTCTCCACATCCGGCACATGCACCAGAGAACTCAAATAAAGGCTTAGCGAATTGAACATTCTTTGCGTTTGCCTTTCCAACAAGCTCACTCTTGTATGTTACGTTATCATAGAAATACTTAGCTACAACATCTTGTTTAGCATCACGAGCTTCTCTAAGTGACTTCATAGATAGACAATCCTTTGGACATACAGTTGTACATACACCACAGCCTGTACAGTCAAGTGGAGATACAACCATAGTAAACTTAACATTTTCAAGGCCTTTACCATTTGCCTTTAAGTAAGTTACATCCTTAGGTGCGTTAGCCTCTTCAGTCGCATCAACTAGGAATGGACGAATTGCTGCATGGCTACATACGAATGCACATTGGTTACATTGAATACACTTTGTGCCATCCCAGAATGGAACTTGCGATGCAACACCACGCTTTTCATATGCTGCAGTACCAGAAGGCATTGAGCAATCAGCACGATTCTTGAATACAGAAAGAGGTAAATTATCTCCCTCAAGAGCAGCGATTGGATCAGCAATCTCACGAACAAAGCGTGGACGAGATTCATCTACAGTCTTAGCTTCAGGCTTTAGATTAGCCCACTCAGGCTTAACCTCTACCTCAACAATACGAGATTCACCCATATCAACAGCCTTGCAGTTCATATCAACAAGCTCTTGACCCTTCTTTGCATAAGTCTTTTGAGCAAATTCCTTCATGTGTTGTTTAGCTTCTTCGAAGTCCATAATTTGTTCATTTAGCTTGAAGAATGCAGATTGCATAATTGTGTTAACTCCAAGTCCTGGACGGAATCCACATTCAAGTGCAGCATGAGTCGCATCAATTATATATAGCTTAGCATGCTTCTTCGCAAGTAAAATTTTATATGAATTTGGAAGTAAATCCTCAATTTCATCCTTACCTACAGCAGTATTCAATAAGAATGAACCACCATTACGTAAGCCCTTAATCATATCAAACTTCTTTAAATAAGCATCCAAAGAGCATGATACAAAGTGAGGATTATTAACTAAATAAGTTGAACGGATTGGGTTCTTAGAGAAACGTAAATGTAATCTTGTAGAACCTCCACTCTTCTTTGAGTCATAAGCTGCGTAGCTTTGAGAATAGAAATCAGTATAATCACCGATAATCTTAGAAATATTCTTACATGCACCAACAGTACCATCTGAACCTAATCCAAAGAATAATAATTCTGTTGTAGTAGGGTCTGCAGTATCAATTGGGTTTTTAACAACAACGTTAGTATGATCAATATCATCTATAATACCAACTGTAAAGCGATCCTTAGCTTCATTAGCTAAATTGTCATATACAGCATTGATTAAATCAGGAGTAGTATCCTTTGAAGATAATCCATAGCGTCCACCAATAATAAGTGGTTGATTAGCTTGACCATAATATACACTCTTAACATCTAGGTATAATGGTTCTCCAACTGAACCTTGCTCAATTGTACGATCTAATACAGCAATTCTCTTTACAGTCTTAGGCATTGCATTAAAGAAATACTTCGCACTAAATGGACGGTATAAATGAACCTCTAAAAGACCAACCTTCTTACCTTGAGCAACTAAATTATCAACAACCTCACGAGTTGCTTGACATACTGAACCCATTGCAACAATTACGTCGGTTGCGTCCTTAGCACCATAGAATACAAATGGAGCATAATTACGTCCTGTAACCTTAGAAATTTCTCCCATATATTTTGCAACTACATCTGGGACAGATGCATATTTTTTAGCTTGAAGCTCACGAGTTTGGAAATATACGTCATCGTTTTGAGCAGTTCCTCTTTCCTTTGGATGAGTAGGGTTTAAAGCCTCTAAACGGAACTTAGCTACTGCATCACGGTCAAGTAAACGATCAAAAACCTCATAATCCATTACCTCAACAGTGTTTACCTCATGAGAAGTTCTAAATCCATCAAAGAAATGAAGGAATGGAATTGAAGATTCAATTGCAGCTAAGTGAGCTACTCCTCCTAAATCCATAACCTCTTGAACTGAGTTTGTACATAGCATTGCAAAACCAGTTTGACGACATGCCATAACATCTTGGTGATCACCAAATATTGAAAGAGATTGAGAAGCTAGTGATCTAGCTGCCACATGGATAACACCAGGAAGGCATTCTCCAGCAATCTTATACATATTAGGTATTTTTAACAATAAGCCTTGAGAAGCTGTATAAGTTGTAGTAAGTGCACCAGCCTCAAGTGAACCATGAACTGTACCAGCTGCACCAGCCTCTGATTGCATTTCTACTACCTTTACAGGCATTCCAAATAAATTCTTCTTACCTTGTGATGCCCATTCATCAACATACTCTGCCATTGGAGTAGATGGTGTAATTGGGTATATTCCTGCTACCTCCGTAAAAGCGTATGATACATATGCTGCAGCATAGTTTCCATCGATAGCCATTCTTTTAACATCTTTTTTTGTAGCCATAATAAATCCTCCTAATAATTATTTTGGTACTCTTATATTATAAACATTTTTCCAAAAAGTTTCAACAATTATGACAAAAGATATGTATATAAGTGACTGACATTTCTTATTTTATTTCCATTTTAAGAGAATTACACATTTCTTATAATAAAAAGCTGCAAAACATATTAGTGCTTCACAGCTTTTAAAAGATATATACCAAAATAGGGGGGTTATGATTACTTAAGAATTATTTCGTTAATACTAACTAGCAATTTATCAACCTCTACATTGTTAATAATTAGAATAATCAAATTATCTTTAACAAGAAAAGAAATCGGGGATACATCTAAATTCTTTACCAATTCATTTATATTTGAAATTATATTTGTCTTAAATAAAAACGAACCAACTATACTAACTAAAGAATACTCTCCATTCTCATCTTTATAATATTTATCACCATTAATATCTATAAAAAGAGAATTATTATCCTTTTTTGTCACATTCATAACTGACACTGCTTTAGGGCCGTACTCTTCTAGACTATTAATCTCTGTTCCATCATTGGACAATGATTCTAATATAGTAGTTGTAACTTGATATTCACTTGCAATAGCTGAAGCCTTGGGTGCTAAAACTTTACCACCGGCAAGAGATAGTTCAAGCATCTCATCATAGGAAATATAAGGCAGTTTTCTACCTTTTATTCCTAGCTTAGGATCGATTGAGTAAACGCCGTTAACATCGGTATAAATGTAACAGGGACTCCCATATATAGCACCTAGCGCCAAGGCTGTAGTGTCTGAACCACCTCTTCCTAAGCTTACAAAATCTGTGCCATTTACTCCTTGAAATCCAGTTATTACTAAAATATCATATTCTTCTAATAAAGCTTCTATTTTGTTTTTATCAATACTAATAATTCTTCCATCACCATAATCATTACTAGCTACAATATCAATATTCATTGCATTGCAAGAATAGGCTTTTCTTCCAAGCTCGTTAATCGCAATTGTAAGTAATGATGCGTTAATCATCTCCCCTGTCACAATCATTTGATCAATTTCCCTTAAAGATGGATTTAAAGATAATTCCTTAGCTTTTTTTAATATATCATTTGTAAAGCCAAAAGGAGCTGATACAACTATTAGCTGTTTATCATTATCCTTTACTATTTGCTTGGCAACTGCTTTAATTTTACCCAAGTCCTTTAATGATGATCCACCATATTTTTTAATTTTCAACCTAAATCAACTCCGTAAGGACTTTAAAATCTCACCTTGATGAATCTCTGTAGGCCATGTAAGCGGAAGTCTTAGCTTCCCAACGCTCATCCCCTTTACATCCATTAAATATTTAATGCCAATCGGATTAACGTCTAAAAATACACTGTTTATTAAATCCTTATATTTCATAAACAAAGATATTGATTCTAAAGCCTCACCATTATCATATGTTGATAAAATTTTGCTAATTATATCACTTATCACATTTGACATTACACTAATTACACCATCACAGCCTAAAATCATAAATATTGGTAGTGCTATATCATCACCACAATAAATTTTAAAATTATCACTTCTACACTCAGACACCTTAAGTATTCGCAAATAATCTGAGGTAGCTTCCTTTATTCCTATGATATTAGGTATTAATGACAATCTTTTTAATACCTCTAAATCAATTGGATTATTAGTCCGAGCTGGAACATCATATATAATAATCTTCTTATCCGTCATTGCACTTATGGTTTTAAAATAATTATATATTCCTTCTTTACTGGATTTATTATAATATGGCGTAATGACCAATAATTCATCAATATCATATCCATCATATAACGATATTTCTTTAGAAACCAAGGTTAAACTATTTCCTGACACTCCTCCAATAATCTTTATTTTATCTTTTGCTTCATTACATACTGTATTTATAACTAGCCTCTTCTCATCTTCACTTAGGGTAGGGCTTTCTGATGTTGTACCTAAAATTAATATTTTATCAGTCTTTTTTTCAATATGATATCGTACAAGTTCCTTAAGCTTATTTACATCAACACTCATGTCCGAGCAAAATGGAGTAACAAGAGCCACTATATTTTCCAATATATCACCTAATTTAGTATATGAAAAAGTGAGGATTTTGGAACAACCTCATTCTTTTACTTTACTATTTCATCTAATTTTAATATTTCAAGAATTTCATCTGCAGACTGAGAATAATTATAATTATAGACAACATAATCACACAATTCTAAATTACATTTTTCTGATTCTATTGCAAGAATTCTATTTGTCTTATCTTGAATATCTGTATTTTTCTTTAAAATAGATTCAATCAAAGTTTTCCTATCCCTTTTAATATATATGGTAATAACATTTTCAAAATTGGTTTTAAGAGCCATTGCTCCACATATATCCATTGTAGTTAAAACATTTTTCCCTGATTCTAATATTTTTACAATATCCTCTTTTTTTGAACCAAAGCCATGTCCTGCATACATAGTAGATTCAAATAATTCTTTATTATCTAAAAGCTTATTAAACTCCTCTTTAGAAATATAATTGTACCAATCATTTTCTTTTAGGCTTGTTGGGTCCTTAGTTGTATATGATTGAAGCTTAACTAGCTTATCAGTTTTTTCAATCAGCTTACCAGCAACCTTAGTTTTACCAGACCCTGATGGACCAACAAGACATACAATGCCTGGCTTATTACTAAACGCTACAGGATTATAATAATAGCTTTTAGATATTACTTCTACAAGCTTTAAAAACTCATCATAATTATTAACCGCAAGCATTCCGGTCGCGTCCTGATTCCAAGGCCTACGCATTAATATAGGATATGTAGCATCTGATTTAAAAACATTATGCATTCCATCATCAAACAATATATCAACATTTATTTTATCCTTACGAGAACCCATATAAATGTTTTCTTGTGGAATTTCTGGAAATTCCTGCATAATTCTTTCTGCTCTAATTCCCATAAATTTAGGTGGTATTGATGTAGATATAAATACTTCTGTCATTTTAGATAATTTTCTTACAAATTCCTTTGCCCCTTCAATTACAGGTTGATTCTTATAAAACTCAGGATCGTTAAAATATTCAAAAATAACATCTGCTCTTGTACCTAATTTACCCCATCTATTAACCTCGTGAATAGTAAGAGGTGGATTAAAATTATACTTTTCATTCGCAAGCTTTATAGCATACGGTATGCATTCAAGTAATAAATCATCTACATCTAAAGCTGTAGATAGTCTAAAGTGTTTACTCATAAATTTCTTCCTTTCCTAATAAATTATTGATTTGTTTTAAAGCCTCATTTAAAACATCAGGTTCCATTTTAAGTAATAAAAGGGCTTGATTTAATATGACCTGATGAAACTTATGATATATATCTAAAATAGGAATACTTTTTGATGTAATATCGATTAATACTTTTCTCTTATCATACTCATCATTAATTCTTTTAATGTATCCCTTTGATATAAGTTTATCAACGCTTACACTAAAAGTTCCTGGAGTAACATTTAAGGCTTGTGATAGCCCACTTATAGATTTATCCTCCGTTTTAGAAATAACATTAATAGTTTTGACTTCATTTAAGGTTAAATTAATATTTTTTTTCTTTAAATAACTTTCTTCTTTAAAAGTAATCTTATAATATAAAGTTGTTATAGTATCATCTAATTTTTTCATTTCTTCTTCTTTTCGCATAATTATTCACCTGTTTATTACTATTATACTTGAATAAGTTAACAATTACTAGAATTTTAAATCACTTTAGAGTATAATTAGGGAGGAGGAATGATAAATATGAACTTATTAGAAAGGTTTCTTACTTATGTTAAAATCGATACAATGTCTGATGATACAACCGGACTTACTCCTTCTACAAACAAACAATTCAATTTAGCAAATATACTTAAAGATGAATTATTAGAACTAGGGCTTACTGATGTCATAGTATCTGATAAATGTACTGTATATGCAACGTTAAAGGAAAATACAAAAGGAATGCCTAAAATTGGCCTTTTAGCCCATATGGATACAATTCCTGAGGTAAGTGGAACGAATGTAGAACCTAAAGTTATTAAAAATTATGATGGCTCTATAATTGAGCTTGGTAATGGTGAGGTTTTAGATCCGGCTGAATTTGAAGGATTAAAAAATGAAATAGGTCATACGCTTGTAACTACATCAGGAAATACTGTTCTCGGATGTGACGATAAGGGCGGAATTGCAGTTATAATGACTGTGCTTGATGAAATCATTAATAAAAATTTACCACATGGAGAAATTCATGTAGCATTTACGCCAGATGAAGAGATTGGAACAGGAATTTTATCATTTGATACATCTTTATTCCCTGTTGATTATGCTTATACTATTGATGGTGAAGAATATGATGAATTTTCTTATGAAACATTTAATGCAGCTTCTGCTGTTGTTAAATTTAAGGGATTTGAGATTCATCCAGGTGCAGCCAAGGGAAAAATGGTAAATGCAGCTAAGCTTGCAATGGAATTTGCATCATTACTTCCCCAAGCTGAGGCCCCTGAATATACCGAAGGATATGAAGGATTTAATCATCTTACTTCTATTGAAGGATCAACTGGTGAGGCAACTCTTCATTATATTTTAAGAAATCATGATAGTCTAAAGCTTAAGGGACAAAAACAGGATTTTGTTAATGCATATTCTTTCATGAATAAAAAATATGGTGAAGGAACTTGTATCTTAGAAATTACTGATTCTTATCGTAATATGAAAGAAATAATTGAAAATGATATGACTTGTGTGAATAAGGCACTAGCTGCATATAAAGAGGTTGGTATTGACGTTAAGGTTGTACCTACAAGAGGTGGAACCGATGGTTCAAGACTTACTTATATGGGAATCAATACTCCAAATATTGGTACAGGTGGATATAACTGTCACGGTATTCATGAATATGCAGATATAACGCAAATGAGTAAAATTGTAGACTTGGTTAAAACGATTTTAACGACAAAATAAAAGGGCACGAAGCGAGACTGCTGAAAATGGTATGTATTTTTCGCAGTTAAAATTAAGTCAAAAATAAA
>CAMEKY010000092.1 GCA_945921565.1 uncultured Clostridium sp.
TGTATCATATTCACTTTGTGGTAAATATACAGTCATTTTTGGTGAACTGAAGTTAAAGCCAATGTAATCATACCATTTTCTTTCATCATTTGATTTAATTACAAGAGTATTATTTTCTACATTAACTGTATGCTTAAGCTTTTCTGGTTCATAAAATACAACCTTACAATTACTATCAGATGCTAATACTATTTCAATGTTTGATGTTTCAACATCAAATGAAATATTATTAAAATTTTCAGTTACAGTAAAAGTAGTTGTTTCAAATTTTGTTGTGCTAAGCTTTTTAATATCCCAATCATTTAAAGCCAATGCACCGACAAAAGCTCCAACACCTAATACCACTAATACAATTGCTAATCCAAATAAAAACTTAATTAATTTTCTCATATTTAATTTCTCCCTCCGATAAATAGTGATTTAATTCCCATAGTCATTGCGTTTGTTAAATTTATTGTAAACTTAATGACTTTTTTAATTGCAAGGCTAAATAGTATTGTTAAACCACCAAATACAAAACCAATACCCAGCATTGCTAAAGCTATACTCATATTTCCCTTTGCTACATACATTATACATGCTAAGATTCCTGCAAGCGATGCAACCCCAAATGCAAATGTTGAAGCACAAACGGCGAATATGAGTGACCAAATGACAACATAACCAGCAAATACCACTGATAATGCTGCAACTCCTAAAGAAAACCAAAGAGGTGCACCTAATATAATAAGAAGTATCTCCCATCCTTTTAATGCTCTTTTTGGCTTAACCTTTTCCTTTACAAGCTTTGTAATAGGAGTTTCAGAAAGAATTTGTGAGATTATCTCATTAACAGTTCCAATCTGCATTATGGCTTCTTCCTCAGTCAATCCATCCTCAACTCTATCGTCAATCATTTCACTATAAAAGTTTATATGCTCTTCGATATCATCATTTGGCAAACCAACTAGTCCCTTTCTTAGTTGGCTAAGAAATTCTTTTTTACTCATTTACTTTATCCTCCCTAATTATAAAACAATATATGGACATTATTTCTTTCCACTCTGCCTTGAAACTTTCTATACGCTTAATACCATCATTTGTTATGTGGTAGTACTTTCGTAGCCTTCCCTCATGCTCGGCAGTTCTAACCGTTAGCATATTTGCTAGTTCTAAGCGCTTTAAAATTGTATACAAGGTAGATTCAGACATTTCGATGTATGGCTTCATGTCCTTTATAATTTTATAGCCATACGAATCTTCATTTTTGATTGCTGCAAGTACGCATACATCTAAAAGACCACGTTTTAGCTGTGCATCCATCTTATACCTCCCATTACGGTATACATCATATCACGAAGTATTAAAGCTGTCAATACAATTATAAAAAAAATGATAAGAATTTTCTTACCATTTTAATATATTTAATACTATTATTTAACATCAAGGATTTTAACTTTAAATTCTTTACCTTTTTCTGTTACTACAGTTAAAGTTGTACCCTTATCATGACCCATGATAGCCTTTCCAAGAGGTGACTCATTTGAAATTTTATGTTCAAATGGATCAGCTTCAATTGTACCAACAATATCATAAGTTTCAACCTTGTTTAAAGCAACGAATTCAATAGTTACTTGTTTACCAGTAGATACAAGAGTTGAAGAATTCTTAGTAATAATCTTTACATTCTTAAGAATTTCTGTGATTTCAGCAATACGTGCTTCAATACGGCTTTGCTCCTCACGTGCTGCATCGTAATCAGCATTTTCAGATAAGTCTCCTTGGCTTCTTGCATCTTGAAGTGCCTTTATATTGTTAGGACGATCAACATCGATTAAATGTTGTCTTTCTTTTTCTAGATTTAAGCGTCCTTCTTCTGTTAATTCATAATATTTTTTGTTATCCATAATAAACCTCCGGTTTTTTTTGCAATTTTAATTATACATTAATATTTTAAAATAGAAAAGCCTTTTTTTAAAAATAATCATTATATTTTGTCATTCTTAATATATGCTGAAGCTTTTTAGCTCCAGGCATTTTCAATTCAAGTAAATTATAAAACTCTTTTTGATGATTCATATATTTATAATGCGTTAACTCATGAGCAATTACTTGCTCAATCAAAATAGGATTGTATTTAGCTAAATGACTAGATAATGTAATTGAATTATCCCTTTTATCATATTTGCCATAGCATCCCTTTAGAGATTTAAATTTTAAGCAAGGCCTTATCAATACTACATCACTAAACTTAATATATATCTCATTATAATGATTTTTTGTAAAATCTTCTAAGTAACTATTATAAAATCTATCAACTATCTTCTTTACATATGAAAACTCATTTTTCTTTGTATGAATATATATAATGTCATTTTCAAGATAAGCCATATCTGAATTTGAATCGAATATTTTAAAATCATATGCTTTACCAAATAAATGTATGCAATGTGATTTTGAAACATTATTTTCAAGTGATTTCTTAATTTTTGGATAAAAATCCTTAAATATTTTATCTACATCTTTCTTGTCAAAACGTTTAAATGAATTAATTATAACCTTCCCATTTCCAATCTTAATATATGTATGACGATTTTGGGGTTTATAATTAAATTCAAGCTCTACTTCAATATCTTCAAATGTGTATCTCATTGCTTTAACCATCTAATCATATCATATTGACTAAGCTTAACATCAGTTTTAAAGAAAACTATATCCTTAGGATGCCTACAAGCATCCACTTCCTCTCCGAGCTCATTATAGCATTCTTCAATTTTAATAACAGTATCACATAAATTCGGTCCAAAAACCTCAAGTGATGAATGAGGTAGGAAGAAATTTCTAACCTCAATCTTAGCCATTTTTGTTTTCAAGTCGTAATCAAGTACTATTCCGACAAAATCTTGAGTAGGATTTTCACTTCTTGAGTTATAAAGCTGCTCAGAAATTTTCGTCATACCACGCAAGAAGCCATGACTAGTAAGACGATTTTCGGCTTTTGATAAGAATCTTTCGTAATACTCATAATCCTTGATATCTCCTGTTGCTTCATACTCGTCAATCATCATTCTATAGCATTTAACAACTGTTGCAATATAATGAATAGATTTCATCCTACCTTCAATCTTTAAAGAATCAACCTTACTTTCAAGTATAGCCTTAAAATCTCTTATGGAGCATAAATCTTTAGATGACATTTGAAAATACTCATTATCTGGATTTATTTTCTCATCATTAACAATTAAATCATAATTCCATCTACAACTATGGGCACAACCTCCACGATTTGCATCACGATTAGTCATATTATTTGATAACATACATCTTCCACTATATGACACACACATGCCACCGTGAATAAACATTTCAATTTCAACTTTCGAATTTTCTTTAATTCTTTTTGCTTGTTGTATAGAAAGCTCTCTTCCCAAAACTACTCTTTTCACGCCTAAATTAGTAAAGAAATCTACCATTTTTTGATTCAATGTTGACTCTTGTGTTGATACATGGCACTCCATTTGAGTATATTTTAGCACATAATCAATTACTACCATAGATGCACAGATTATAGCGTCTACCCCACACTTCTGAAGTTCTAGTAAGTATTCCTTTAAACCATCTAAATCATCCTCGTGTGGCAAAATATTACATGTAACATGAATTTTTGCATTGTGCTTATGAGCAAAATCACAGCCTTCCTTTATATCCTCTAAGGTAAAGTTTGAAGCTCTTGAACGTAAGGAAAATTTTTGCCCACCAATAAATACTGCATTTGCACCATATAATATTGCAATTTTTAATTTTAATAGATCACCTGCTGGAGCTAATAATTCTACTGACATGCAATCAACTCCTTTTGATAAATAGTATCTTCAAATTTAAAACCATCCTCAATTTTATACCCAAGTGATATGACTTTCTCTTTTAATTTTGTACAATCTATTTCATTAGCTATAACCTGATTATACATCTTCAGGATTATAATGTAATCTTCATATTTGATAAAATGATCGTCAACAAAGCCAAATTTCAAATTATTTAGCGAAGAAAGATCACCACTATTATCAAGCACATATGGGCGATATAATGCTGTACCATATTTAGTTTCAATAATATGATATTTATCATGTCTGGTTTGTTCAATTAAATATGAATTCTCGTTATCAATTTCAAAGCTTTTACCTAAAAATTCTTGATATAGTGAAATTAAATGTCTCTTGGAATGAAACATCAAATGATAGCCAAATAATTGCTTAGATACCATATTTGGATATAAGTTTATCATCTTTATTTGATCCTTAAGCACTATTTCTTCTGAGATTTGAACACTCATATTGTAATTAAGATAAAAACTCAAATCAATCGTGTTAGTAACTAATGTATTAGGATTATAGATTGCATTATGCTCTAGCCCGTTTTCTTTTAGAATTTGGAAAACTCCTAAATCAGAAAAAATAAAATATGGATTATATTGCTTAAAAAAGTTAATATAGTTTGTAATATCTTCGATTTGTTCATCTTCAAGCATAAATTCGATATTTATGAACACTGGTTTATTTGAATTTACTATAATTTCAGCAATATCATTTTTGCTAAAACCATTATCCTTAAAAGAAGAAAAGTCGCTTGAATAAACGACTATTCCATCCGAAAGAGATAATACCTCTTCAAGATTTTCTTTTTTACTTAAAGTGGCTATTAATTTCATTATCTCACATCCTCGTAACTAAAATCTAAAATTACCTTTCCCTTTGCCTTTACCTTGCTTAGGGCGACCCATTTGAGGCATTTGACCATTTTGAAGCTGCGATGACATTCTTTCCATATCACCTTGACTCATTGTAGACATCTTCTTCATTGTTTTCTTTTGGGCTTCAAGCATTTCTCTTAATCGATTAACCTCGGCAACACTTCTTCCACAACCTTTAGCAATTCTTAATCTTCTTGATGCACTAGAATCAATTAGCTTTGGATTTTTCCTTTCCTCTGGAGTCATTGATCCGATTATAACCTCAATTCTATCAAACTCCTTACCATCAATTTGATTCATTGCTTGTTTAATACTGCCAAGACCAGGTAGGAATCCAAGTATTTTTGAGATAGAACCCATTCTTTTAAACATTTTTAGTTGCTTAAGAAGATCATTATAATTAAATTTGTTGCTCATTAGCTTTTCAGCCATATCCATTACTTCATCTTCATCAACATTCTCAGTAACTGTATCAATTAAAGATAAAACATCACCCATGCCTAAAATACGATCTGCTAAACGATCAGGATAGAAAATCTCCATTTGGTCAAGCTTTTCTCCTGTAGACATTATTTTAATAGGAACTCCTGTCATAGCTTTAATTGATAAAGCAGCACCACCACGAGTATCTCCATCCATTTTTGTCAAAATAATACCTGAAACTGAAAGCTTCGAATTAAATGTTGTAGCTACGTTAACTGCATCTTGACCAGTCATCGCATCCACTGTAAGTAATATTTCATCTGGATTTGCAACTGCTTTAACATCAACAAGTTCATTCATTAAATCATCATCAATATGAAGACGACCAGCAGTATCGATTATTACGAAATCTGCCCCTGCCTCTTGGGCGTTCTTAAGTCCTTCCTTAACGATTTTTTCTGCTTTAACATTTGTTCCCAAATCAAAGACAGGAACATCTATTTGCTTTCCAATTGTTTTAAGCTGTTCAATAGCTGCAGGACGATAAATATCTGCTGCAATTAAAAATGGCTTTTTATTATACTTCTTGCGATAAAATACAGCAAGCTTACCACAAGCAGTTGTTTTACCAGCACCCTGTAAACCTGCAAGCATAATGACTGTCATTTGTCCTTGTGGCTTAATTTTAATCTCTGTAGCCTCAGAACCTAATGTATTCTTTAATTCCTCACGTACAACCTTAACTACCTGCTGTCCGGGATTTAATCCCTTCATAATCTTTTCGCCATAGGCTTGTTCTTTAATTCGATTTAAAAAATCCTTAACAACCTTATAGTTAACATCGGCTTCAAGTAAAGAAAGACGAACCTCCTTTAGCATATCATCGATATCTGATTCGTTTAATCTACCACGACCAGTAACACGACGTAGGGCCATTTGTAATCTTCCTGACAATGAATCAAATGCCATAAAATCACTCCTCAATTATTCTTTTTATTTTTGTTTTTATATCATCAATATTATTTATATCGATACATTCATTTAGTTCTCTTTTTATTTTTACTAAATTAAGTATTTCTTCATATTTTTTGCATAAATTAATCGTTTTTTTAATCTGATCGAATACTGCATTACGACTAACATCGTGATTAGATGCAATCTCTTGTAATGTCATATCATCATAATAGTATTCCTCAAAATACATTCTTTGCTTAGCTGTTAATAATCCAGTATAGGTATCGTATAGATTAATAACTTCTTCTCTTTTTTCTAAATCATTCATTATCAAAGAAATCGGCAAATAATCCATATAGATATGATTCGATATCAAATACCTCTAGATCATCTAGGCCTTCTCCTAATCCTATAAATTTAATAGGGATACCAAGCTCATTTCTTATAGCTAGTACAATTCCACCCTTAGCAGTACCATCAAGCTTTGTTAAAATAACTCCCGAAACCTTTGTAGCTTCACCAAATGCTTTTGCTTGAATCATACCATTTTGACCAGTTGTAGCATCAATAACAAGCAATGTTTCGGTTGGCTGCCCTGGTGCTTCTCTTTCAATTACACGATTAATTTTTGACAGTTCATTCATTAAATTAACCTTATTCTGCAAACGACCAGCTGTATCACATAATAATACATCGTAGTTTTCATTTTGGGCTTTTTTTACCGCATCAAACATTACACTTGATGGATCAGAGCCAGCTGGCTTTGTAACAATCTCAATTCCAATTCGCTTTGCCCATTCAGATAGTTGCTCAATAGCCCCAGCTCTAAATGTATCTCCAGCCGCAAGTAAAACCTTTTTCCCTTCCTTCTTAAGCTTATATGCAATCTTAGCAATAGATGTAGTTTTACCAACTCCATTAACGCCAACAAACAAAACCACATTTAAACCATCATGCAAATTAAGATTAGCATTAACTATTTCACCTCTAAGGTAAATTTCGAACATCTTATCAATAATTATTTCAGATAGTAATGAAGCATCTGTTATTTTCTTATGATAAACCTCATCTTTAAGCTCATCTATAAACTTAACTACAGTATCAACACCAATGTCTGCCATAATGAAGATTTCTTCAAGCTCATCAAATAAATCATCATCAACCTTAGTATTTTCGTTTAATAATTGATGTAGAGTTTTAAACGCACCCTCTCTTGTCTTATGAAGGCCTAATTTATATTTTTTGCTTTTTTCTTTTTCTTTTTTAGATTTAAATAAACCGAAAAATGCCATAATAATCCCACCATTCGTACTTTAAAATTATATCATGTATAGGGTATTTTTTCAAGACAAATAAGCTTTTTACAAGCTAAAAGTATAATTAACTTTTGATAAAATCCTTATGATTAACTTTTGATTAGTTCCTAAGTA
>CAMEKY010000093.1 GCA_945921565.1 uncultured Clostridium sp.
GTTTGACCACCATCAATAATATAATCAACACCTAAATCAGTGAATGTAGACTTAATACCATCGCCGAAGCATACTGCAATTAAAGCATATTTTTTACGTTCTTTTGGCTCTTCAGCTTGCACAGCCTCACTAATATCCTTAGTAAGCTCCGAATGTTGAAGACGCATGTTCTCTACCTTAATCTTTACAAATTCACCAAATTTTTGCGCGATTTCTAAAACTTGACCTGGTTTGTTAACGTGAACATGAACTTTGACAATATTTTCATCTTTAACTAATACTAAAGAATCACCTAATAATGATAAAGGTCCCTTTAAATCAGCCTCTTGGAATGCAGCCTCATCTTTAAGCTCAATAATAAATTCTGTGCAATATCCATACTTGATATCACCAGAAACCTTGGATTGTGCATTTTGTTCTTTATCTTGAGTGGCCTCTTCGGATTCAAGCATAATTCCCTTAATAGCCATCTCCATACCTTCAACAACCTTAATAAATCCTGCTCCACCACTGTCAACTACACCAGCCTCTTTTAAAACTGGAAGAAGATTAGGAGTATTCTTTAGTGATTTATTAGCTTGTTCTAAATATACCGTGAATAAATCCTCAAATGTTTCAATATTATCTTGTTTAGCTTCCAAGACTTCTGCAGATTCTCTAACAACAGTTAATATTGTACCCTCAATAGGCTCCATAACAGCTTTATATGCTACATCCTTAGCTGATACAAGACATTTAATAAAATCCTTAACAGTTAAGAAATTATCATGTAATTCCTTCATTGCAACGTAGATACCACGGAAAAATTGTGATAAGATAACTCCTGAGTTACCCCTTGCACCCATTAATAAACCACGTTGAAGTTTTTTTGCGATGTCGATGATTGAGCTAGATTCACAAGCTGCCATCTCCTTAACACCTGACATCATTGTCATTTTCATATTTGTACCAGTATCTCCATCAGGTACTGGGAAAACGTTTAATTGATCAATTTCTTTATGATGGTTACTAAGATTAATTGCACCATTCATCATCATACGTTTAAATAATTTGCCATTGACTGAATTTACCATGGAAAGTTCCCTCCTATATTCCAATCAAAAGGTATAAGCTTATATCTTTTAATAATTCAATTTTCATAATTCAATTTTAATATTCTTTTATAATTAGCATCTGAGATGCACTCTTTTCAATAACAAAACACCCTTAAATAATTAGGCTATGTAAATTATACCATACATTCTAAAAAAGGCAAATGTTTTTTTATTATATGGTGCTTTTATCCTCTTTTTTTACTTTTTTTTAATTAATATTTCACATCAATTTCACTTAGTATATTTTATGGTTATTTTTTTAAAAAAACACTTGATTTTTACTATATATTAAGGTAAAATAATAGGGCTTGTAAAAATATATGTTATCAAGGAGGTAAAATTTATGGCTAAATGTTATGTAACTGGAAAAAGTACTGTTTTTGGTAACCAAAGATCACACTCTTTAATTGCAACTCGCCGTACTTGGAAGTCTAACCTTCAAACTGTTCGTCTTGTAATGGAAGATGGAACTGTAAAGAAAGTTAAGGTTTCTGCAAGAGCACTTAAGAGTGGAAAGCTTAATAGAGCTTAATTATATAACCGCATCAATCAAATTGGCTTTGGCCAATTTTTTGCGTTTTATAGGGGAGAAAAAAGGGTTATTGCCTGGCGCAATAATCCTTTTTTAATTCTTTTCTTTAATAATATATACCGGTCTTCCCTTAGACTCCTTATAAATCTTTTTAATATACGCAGACATGATTGCCATACCGTATAAAATTAAAGTCGCAACTAAGCATATTACTGAGCTTATACTCATTAATAAAGGAATTGGTTTATCAATAATTGCATACGCAATCATAAAACCCGCCAAAACAAGTGTTGCAATCAAGGTAAGAAATGAAAACAATAAATTAATCTTTAATGGAGCTGATGAGAAATCCTCAATTCCTCCAATTGCATACTTTGTGAGGGACTTAAAGCTCCACTTAGTTTTACCTGCAGCTCTATCAACATTCTCGTACTCTAACCACTTAATGTTAAATCCTACCCATCCAAAAATTCCTTTGGAAAAACGATCTCGCTCTGATAATTGAATTACCGCATCAACCATTGGTCTACTCATCAATCTAAAATCACGAGCTCCATCAGTAATTTCTGCATCACTTATTTTATTAATAATCTTATAAAATAATCTTGCAAATGCACTTCTTATTACTGGTTCGCCTTTTCTTGTTACTCTTCTTGAAGCAACACAATCATAGCCTTCCTTAACAATTCCATCATACATTTGTAAAAGAAGCTCAGGTGGATCCTGTAAATCAACATCCATAACGCCTACATAATCTCCAGTAGCATTTGACAATCCGGCGTATAATGCAGCCTCCTTACCAAAGTTTCTTGAAAATGATATATATTTTATATTTGAATCCTTAGCTGCTAATTCCTTAATAATAGCCAGTGTTTTATCCTTACTTCCATCATTAACAAAGACATACTCAAATTCTGTATCTAATTTTACGACAATCTCTTGCATTTTTTCATAATAAAGATTTATACATTCCTCTTCATTATAGCAAGGAATTACTATACTAATTTTCTTCATTTCATCACCTAATACTATCAAAATATATCTATACTATATTTCCTATTCTAATATTTTTATTATATCTTTTTATGAGTAAAAATGAAAGTACTTTTAAACATTATTATACTTTTTCGCACAAAATTAGCTATTATTTTAAATTAATTCATAAAAACCCCAAAATAAAAAGAAAGGCAAAACTACTGGGCCTTCCTTTTGAATAAATTTTTAAAGAAATTAATTATCGAGCCTATAAAATTTGGCATTTTAACAACATAAAATCGCAAACTAGCACCTCATTTAATTATATGCGTACATATTTATAATAGACCAAGTTTATTAATTACTTCTTCTCTATTTTCCTGTTTAAACAAGTAAGAACCTACAACCACGATATCAACCCCAGCTTCTTTTACTAATTTAGCAGTTTCATTATTAATTCCGCCATCAACAGATATTAAATATTTGTAGCTGTTTTCTTTGCGTAATTTGTCTAGCATTTTAATCTTATCAAGACAATTTGGCATAAAGCTTTGCCCACCAAATCCAGGTTCTACACTCATAACTAATACTAAATCAAGTTTATTTAAATATGGCAATATTTCATCAACACTTGTTTTAGGCTTAATAGAAATACCTGCTTTGATATTATAAGAGTGAATTGTATCTATTACTTCATCTACATTACAATCAGCCTCAACATGAAATGTAATATAATCTGAGCCTGCATCCTTAAACGCGCTTATATAGTCTTGAGGCCTTGAAATCATTAAATGCGTGTCAAATATTTGGCTTGATGATGACCTAATTTGCTTAATTACCATTGGCCCAAAGCTAATGTTTGGCACAAAATTTCCATCCATGACATCTAAATGAAGCCATGAGGCCTTACTTACTGTTTTAATATCATTCTCTAATGCTTTAAAATCTGCACTTAATATTGATGGACTAATTATCATATTTTTTACCTATCCCTTCTAACATTTTAATATAATTTTGATATCTTGATTTCTTTATTCCATCATCAATATGGGCAATAACTCCACAGCCCTTAGATAATGGTAAATGAACACAATTTCTAAACGTACATGGATATTTCTTAAATTCAATAAATGTATCTCTTAAATCCTCCTCACTAGAGAATGTCATAAGCTTCGAAAATCCTGGTGTATCTCCAATAAGACCGCCAAAATATGGATACAAATGAATTCTTCTTGTTGTATGCTTTCCTCTATTTAAAGCGAGTGAAATATCATTTGTTTCAAGATTAAACCCTGGTATTAATGAATTAATGAATGTTGATTTCCCCGCACCAGTTTGTCCAGATAAAACAGTAACCTTATCCTTTAGTAGAGGTATAATTTCATCAGGAACCTTATCTAACGAATTAGAATAGAACACATTATAGCCTATTTTTTCATAATAAGCCATATCTTTTTTTATATTATTAAGTTCTTCTTCATCACATAAATCAATTTTCGAAATAACGATAAGCGGTTTTATATTATTGTACTCTAAATTAGATATAAATGTATCTAATAATAACAAGCTTAAATCCGGTCTTTTAGCAGAAAAAACTAATAAGATTTGATCAACATTAGCTATGTCTGGACGAACCAATTCATTTTTCCTTGGTAATACATCATCCAAATAATACGTATCAAGAGTTTTTTCATATGTTACAAAGTCTCCTACCTTTGGAGATATCTTTACCCTTTTTGTACTTGTTTTGGTCGAATGCTTGTTGTCAGATTTATTAAATGCAGAATTTTTAGAAACCTCCATATGACGGAGCTTTCCTCTAGCCTTTAATATAATCTCCTCTTGATTTTCGCCTATTATTTTATATACACCTGAATCTAAGCTAATTACACGTCCAATCATAATATTTATCAACCTCTTTTCTATTTTAACATAAAATAGATTTATTTAGCCACATAAAATGTTAAACGTGTACCACTATTTTTATATAATATGCTATTTGGCTCTATTTCTTGATATATTATTGTATTCCTATCTAATGATGATGGTATAAATATAGCCTCAAGCACAAAGCCGTTTTTATTACAAAAATTTAGTGCCTCCAGGTAAGATTTACCATTAAAGTTTGGTACAGTAACAGTGTTATTTACTAAGGATATTGTAATTTCAATATGATCTATATCCTTAAGAAATGACGATACATCACTTTGACTAATTACAATATTATCAATTCCAGCTTCTAATTCCTTATATTTAATTTCAAATTCTATTCCATATTCATTTTTATATTCTTTAAGTATTTTAAGTGCATCGTCGTATGAATAACCGGTTAAATCATTTATTCTTCTATCCTCCTGATATTCAACATATACAATTACCTTTTGGCTTTCCTTTATCAATGCATAAGCCTCAGGGACTGTTTTTAAAACACTATTGGTATTTCCTTCTTGATATACTATCTCATAATTTATTTTATTATCATCTAATATTTTTATCGCATTATCCTCACTCATTCCAATTATATCTGGTACAGCTATTGTATCTTCATTCTTTAATGCAGGATAAATAGCAAAGTAAAATACAAAGCCAAATGAAGTTAGCATAAAAACTATTATTAATAGAATTCTTTTCATAAAAAAACACCCAAATATATTTTGGATATTTATTCATATGTTTACTTCTTAATTGGCCACATGCAGCATCAATGTCTGCGCCTTGCTCAAGTCTTAATGTAACATTCATCGATCTCTTTTTAAGAGTATCATAGAACAATCTCATTTGTTCCTTTTTTGATCTCTTAAATGGCTTTTCTTTAACCTCATTATAAGGAATAAGATTAATATATACATTTAATCCATGAAGTAGGTTTGCAAGCTCATTAGCACATTTAACTGTATCGTTTAATCCATCAATTAAAATATACTCGATTGTAACTCGTCTATTTGTAGCGTCAATATAATCTGATATAGCTTTGACAAGCTCCTCAATTCGATATGCCTTATTTATAGGCATAATTTGGTCTCTTATCTCATTAGAAGGGGCATGTAGGGAAATTGCTAAATTGGATTGTAGCTCCTCCTTCGCATATTCATATATCATCGGAACTAATCCACATGTAGACACAGAAATATGTCTTGCACCAATTTCAAGACCATGTGGATTATTTACAACGTGTAAAAATCTAATCACATTTTCATAATTGTCAAATGGTTCACCAATACCCATTACAACGATATGACTAATTTTTTCTTTAATTGATTCGTATACTGATTCGAGCTGTAAAACCATCTCACCAGTTGTTAAATTTCTGAGTTTCTTTTTCATACCAGATGCACAAAACGCACATCCCATATTACAGCCAACCTCTGATGTTACACATATTGACGTTCCATAATTATGGCGCATTAAAACAGATTCAATAAGATTTCCGTCTGATAATCTAAATAAAAACTTTTCTGTACCATCAGATGATACTTGATGGTCAACTACATCATATAGTTTAATCTCAAAATCCTCTTTTAATTTGTTAATTACATCCTTTTTAATGTTTGTTATCTCGTCAAATGATCTAATGTGGAACCTATAAAGCCATTCATATAGCTGAGTAGCTCTAAAGGGCTTTAATCCTATTGAGATAAAATATTGTTGTAAATCCTCAAGTGATAAATCATAAATGCTTCTCATATTACACCCTTATGATCTTAAGTGAGCATGTAGTAAAGCATCTAAACGATTTAATATAGAGTGAATAATCTTATCAACATCATTTGTTTCAAGAGTTTTTTCTTTATCTTCAAATGTTAAAGAAATTGCTAAAGACTTTTCATTTTCTAGCACATTTTCACCCTCATATAAATCAAATACCTCTAGATTTGTTAGATACTTTTTGCTTGTCATTTTTATAACATTACAAATTTCTTCGCATGTAACACTCTTATCAACTACAATAGCTAGGTCTCTTGTTACAGATGGGAACTTACAAATAGATTGATATTTAAAGCTATTTGTCATTAAACTATAGATTTCATCTAAATTTAATTCAAATACATATGTTTTATCACACGAATGCTCATGAGCATATCTTGGATGTAATTCACCAACAAAGCCTATCATTTTGTCTTCAACTAAAATTTTTGCAGTGCGACCTGGATGCATATTACTTAATTCCTTATAAGCTTCGTATCTAACACTTAGATTAAGCTTACTAAATAATACATCTAAAATTCCCTTTACTAAGTAGAAATCTACAGCATTTTTCTTTCCTTGCCATTTAGAGCTTGTAAATAAGCCATTAAATGCACCAGCAAGATGGAGAGTTTCACTACTAGCTGTATATACCTTACCAATTTCGAAGAATGATAAATCATTAATCTGACGAGATTTGTTATATACAATTGTATTTAATAAAGAAGGAATTAAGCTTTGACGCATTACACTTCTTTCCTCTGTCATTGGCATCAAAAGACGAATTGGTTCAGCCTTATCTGCAGTAAAGCTATATAAATCCTCATCGCTTGTAAGAGAATACGTTACAGCCTCATTTATTGTCATATTTGAAAGAATTAATCGACAATTTCTAACTAATTTTTGATAATCAGTTAAACCACCCTTGTCATTTGTACTTGCAAGAACTGTAGGAATATTATCATAGCCATACATTCTAGCTACATCCTCAATTATATCTTGATAATATGGAAGTAAATCCATTCTTCTTGAAGGGATAGTAATTTCATACTCACCAGCTCCAGTGTATTCATAGCCCAAGCGATTAAAAATTGATTCAATTTCTTCGTTTGATAGATTAGTTCCTAGCACCTTGTTAATTTTGTTTGTAGAAACTAAAGTACGTTTTGCCTCATAATC
>CAMEKY010000094.1 GCA_945921565.1 uncultured Clostridium sp.
GAAGATTGGGTTGGCTATTCAACGATTTATGGAGACGGTGGAACTGGAGCTTTTGCACCTTTGGCAACATTTACAAAAACAGAAGTTAAACAAATTGGATATATTTTAGGTTTATCATCAAAATTAATGGAAAAAGTTCCTTCTGATGGATTATGTGGGAAAACAGATGAGGAGAATTTAGGCTTTTCTTATGAGGTTTTAGATAAATACATAAGAACAGGAGAAATAGATGATAAGAAAACAAAAGAAATAATTGATATATTACATCAAAAAAATTTATTTAAATTGAAGTATTTAGATACTTTTCAAATAAAAATGTGAAAAAGAAGAGGTAGATAAAATGATCAACAAAGAAGATAAAGATTTTTTAAAAAATTATTCAATAAAAAATTTTGAACGGCCTTCACTAACAACTGATTTAGTTTTGTTTTCATTAAAAAATAAAACTAGTTTTATACCAAAAAAACGTTCGGCTGTAAAGTCTTCTTTGAGCATTTTGTTAGTAAAAAGGAAAAATCAACCTTATAAAGATTGTTGGGCTTTACCTGGTGGCTTTTGCAAGCCTGATGAAGATGTTTATGAAAGTGCTTTGAGAGTTTTAAGGCAAGAAACTGGAATAGAGCATATAGATAATTTATCATTGACTGAGGTTTTTGGAGAAAAAGATAGAGACCCTAGAGGTTGGATAATTTCGAATTCTTTTCGTTCTTTAATTTCTGAAAAAGAATCTTTTTTGGAAAATATTCCTCTTGATCGTTGGGAAACAAAATGGTTTTTCGTTAGTTTAATTCAAGAAGAAGAATCATCAATTTACACTTTAAAGTTTGAAAGTGAAGATAATAGCGATTCATTTGAAATTCCTTTAAAATTAACAACTAAACTCTTCAATTATAAGTTTGAACTATTAAACGAAGAGATTAATGCTTTAGCATTTGATCATACTAACATTATTGCAATAAACATTTTAAAATTATACCAAGATGCTTCAAAGGATATTTCTTTGGCCTTTAAACTATTAAATGAAGAATTTACATTATATGAATTTCAAAACGCATTAGAGGCAATTACTGGTCGCATTTTATCGGCGCCTAATTTTAGACGTGATACAGCACATTTAGTTAAAAAAACAGCTAAAACTGTCATTTCGGGATGTAGGCCAGCGTACTTGTATACAAAAAAATAACAAATAAATTGATAAGAAAAAAGATGAACATAGATTATAAATCTAACCATAGTTCATCTTTTATTATTTCCTCATTTACGATTGCTTCAGGATTTTTTCTTAGTATATGTCTTACAACCTCAAATGTTCGATTTGCATTTAAAATGTTTACAAATGCTTTTCCAAACCTAGACTTTGTCATTGCACCTTTATTTAATAAAGCCTTATCCAATTTGACAAAATCCTCCGAAATGTGTGGTTGATTCATGTTATAGTGCTTGCGAACGTATGAAGTTATAGTTTTACTACCTATTTTTATTTTAAGCTCCATAGGATTATCACTAAGTCTATTTGGGACATTTAAGACCTCTTCAATGCTATGAATAAAGGTATTTCTTTCATTGCCAACACCAATCAGTAAGATTTTGGCATCTCTTTGTCTTAACCTATCATATACACCACCAGGTGTACAAGGTGTATTATTTAATTCCTCACCCTTAATAAACGTATCTGCATCCTTGCCATATGCTGCGACACTGTGTGTTGGATGAAGTGACCTAACTACGCCCTTTCTTTTTAAGAAAAGATTACTTAATATTCCAACACAAGAAGGAGTAGATAAAGGGTCATATATTGGATTAGATTCATTGATGGTTTTCCAAGTATGAGTAGGTAAAATTAATAATCCATCTTCAAAATAATCCATTAATGTATCTAAAATATCTTCCGCATCATAGCCAATAGATTTGCATGATGAGTGGATTAAAACTGTATCAGTAGAATTAAGATTCATTTTTTTTAAATCATTTGTTAGTAAATCAATTATCATAATGCCCTCACATATATAATATTATTTGTAATGATTATACAATAAAACTATGAAAAAAACACTAATATGTCAAAAAACTACAAAATAATGCTAAAAAATATTATATTATTTTAGAAAAAGGTTTATTAAGAGGAAAAAAATGAAAAGAAAAATAATAGGATTTTGTTTGTTTGTGTTGATTATTTTAGTATCCTGCAATCATGCTGATCAAGTGAGTGAAAAAGTAAAACTTTTATTTGAATATCAAGCAGGACATATTGATGAGGATTTTGAAGAGGAAATTGAAGAAAAATTTAATGTTGATATAGTTATGTCAATAAATAATTCTTCCTATCCAGGATATCGATTTAAGGAAGAACTAACTCATAATATAGGAGTGGATTTCTTTGTAGGAGAATTTATTAAAGGTATTGACGAAAATATCATGGAAGAATACTTATATAATATGGCAGGAGAGAGCTTTATTAATAATTATTACTTAAGTACTATTGAAGCCTCTACTAGCTCAAATGGAGGATTGTATTATCTTCCTGGTCCTAGCTATGTATATGGAATTGTATATGATAAAACAGCATTTGAAGAGCTAGGTTTAGAAGTCCCTCATAATTATTCATCATTTGTTGAGCTAATAAATAAAGTCGATTCAATGAATTTAATTGGCTACGAGCCAAAATCAAATTATGATGATTCCTTAGAAGAGGTAAAAATTCAAGCTTTTGTACCAACCTTAAAATGGTCAGATATGTTTCAAATCATATTTAATACAATGAATTATGATAAATATTTAAAGGGAATTAAAAATAATATTTGGTTAAAAAATTATCAAAATGGAACAGAATCAATGTATCCACATATGGAAGGAGCAGCCAATAAATACTTAAGCTTATTTGAAGATGGTGTAATATCATTAGATATGTGGAATACAAAGGCTCCATATCGTTCTTCAAAGCTATATGAGTATCACACGTCTTTAATGACAATTGAGTGTCAACAAGGATATGAGTATAACATTGAAAAAAATATTGATAATCCTGATAATCTGCATGAAATGAGAATGATGCCAATTTATACAAGTGATGATCCAGATTCTAGTTATTTATATGCAATACCAAGAAGCTATTTTGGGGCTACCAAAAATGCCATGAACAACGATAAAAAACGCGAAGTATTACTAGATATTTTAAACTATTTATGCTCCATTGAAGGCCAAAAACTACTTATTAATGGAGAAGATTATTTTGGCTTTTTGAAGGGAAATAATGCCTTAGATAGTAGTTTCTATAGCGATGTAAAGGACACAATCGAATCAGGAAGAATAATAAATAACTTTTATTATGAAAATAATAAGCAAAAAAGCAATGTTGAAAGATATCTTCATATCTCTACACCGGATTTGGTAAATGGCAAAATTTCTATTACAGATTGGCTTTTAGGCGCAGATGAGCAAAGAAATCTTGCAAATAAAGAAGAGACTCTGAATGTATATGGAACATGCAAAGAAACATTAAACCCTCTTCAAACTGCATATTTAATTGGACAAGCATATTTATATAAATTTAATGCTGATATTGCATACGTACCAGTTACAGTAAATTATGGAACATTAGCCTATTTTTATAGTGGTGATATTACTGATGAAAAAATCCATGATGCAACGACTCAAAATAGCTATTTATCTAAAGCAATTGAAGGAGATTTTAATTTTGTTATTGTGAATATCACAGGTTATGAATTGCTAGAATATGCCAAAAAATCATCGATATATGGGGCTGCAGCTTTGGCAGGTGTTAATATGAAGGTTAGGAAAAATGAGGATGGAAAAGTAGAATATTTAAAACTTGAAATTAATGGAAAAGAATTAGATTTAAATAAAACATATAAGGTAGTTACATTAAAAGGTGCAGTATATAATGCGAAGATAATAGATGAATTTGAAAATTACAGCTTTTATGATATTTTTAAATCATATATTGTTGATCAGCTTGGGGGTAAAGTAGTAGCACCAAAAGATTTAGTATTTGAAGATTAATTAGTCTAAATATTTGATGGGGACGTGAGATTAATGAAAATATTAAAAAGTAAGTTTATCTTAATTGTATTTATATTTTCTGTTGCAATTGTTCTTTTATTCTTGCTTGAAAATAATACATTAAAACATATGAATAATGTGGCAGAAAATACGGCATTGAAATTATTATCTGATAATGCGAATCAAGCAAAAGAGGTTTTAGATAATCAAATAAATAATATTTGGAAGCAAATTGAAATAGCCGAGGTTGGACTTTCAAATATAAGTGGATCAAGGGAAGATGTTTTAAAATATTTAAAAAAAAGCTTTAAGGACTCAAAATGTGTAAAAGTTATCTTAGAGGATGATACATATATAGATAGCAATAATAACACAGGTTTTATTAATATAACAAATGAAATACTTCCACTAATTTACAATAATGAAAGAATATGTGTTTTAAATCAAGATAAGGATGTCGATACATTATTGTTTGCGACTACAATTCTTGACGCAAGTGTAGATAATAAAACTATCAAATATATTTTTGTTGAATATGAACTTGATTCATTTATTGATATATTATCGTTAGATGTGTTTTCTGGTGGTGGAGTGATTAAGGTAATTAATCATAAAGGATTAGTGCTTTTTCATACTAATGATATAGTTGATGGGAACTATTTCTTTTTTAATTATTTTTTGGATACTAAGTTTAAAGGTAGTACAGAAATAGATAGCTTTGATGATTTTAAAAATAGTATTCTTGATGGTGATAATAAAGCTGTAATATGCTTTAAGAACGATAAAGAAAATATTGTTAGCTATGCCAAAATTTCTAATATGGATTGGTATATAACAATCACTGTTGATTATGATACGGTATTTCATAATCTTAAGGATTCGCTAAATACTGTTGGTAGAAGATCTATTTACACTTCAATTGGAATCTTATTATTATCAATGACTTTAGTGTTAATAATTAGTATGGATATTTTAAAAGAAAGAAAGGAAAAGCATGAGCTTCAAGAATTAAATAAATCCTTAATTGATACAAAGAAAGTAGCTTTAGATGCACTTGTTGTAGCACAAAATGCAAATAAGCATAAAAGTATTTTCCTTTCTAATATGAGTCATGATATAAGAACTCCTATGAATGCAATTGTTGGCTTTTGTGCATTAATAAAACATTACTATGATGATAAAGATAAAGTGCTAGAATATAGTAATAAAATTGAATCTTCAAGTGAACATTTACTAAGCTTAATTAATAATGTATTAGATATGAGTAAAATTGAAAGCGGTAAAATTAGTTTAAATTACTCTAATGCATCAATATATGAAATTGTAGATGAAATTCGAAATTTTATAGCTCCGCAGATTAAAGATAAGGATCAAAGGTTAAAAATTAGTTTTCATAATATTAAACATGAAATTCTTATCATAGATAAGCTTAGACTTAATCAAATACTTTTAAATCTTCTTTCTAATGCAATTAAATATACACCAAAAAATGGTGTAATTATTCTTGATATTGAAGAAAAAGATTTTAATCTTGATGAAGCAAATTATATATTTAAGGTCAAAGATAATGGCATTGGTATGTCTCAGGATTTTTTAAATAAAATATTTGATTCTTTTACAAGAGAAGAGGATGATAAGGTAAATTTAATTGAAGGTAGTGGTCTTGGTATGGCTATTACTAAGAATATTATTGATTTAATGGGTGGTACAATAAATGTCTGGAGTCAAAAGGATAAAGGGACAATATTTACGGTTAGCTTATCTTTTACAATTGCTAGATGTAATAATAAATTAGCTATTCCTTCTAGTAGTAATATGAGTAAGAATTTACTAGACAGTCAAGAAAAAGATAGTATTATTAAGGGTAAAAAAGTATTAGTAGCTGAAGACAATGAGCTTAATATTGACATTATAAAGGAAGTATTAAGCATTTTAGGAGCAAGCTTTGATATTTGTATAAATGGAAAAGAGGCTGTAGATAAATTTTTAGCATCTACAGCTTGTGAATATGATGTAATTTTTATGGATGTTCAAATGCCAATTATGAATGGGTATAAGGCTACTAAGGCTATTAGAAATAGCTCGCATTTGCAAGCTAAAAAAATACCTATTATCGCAATGACGGCAAATGCTTTTGTTGAGGATGTTAAAGAGGCAATGGACTGTGGTATGAATGCTCATATAAGTAAACCGATAAAAATTAATTCTTTGCTTGAAATATTAAATAAAATTTTAAATAATAAAGTCTAAATATGTAAAAAATGTAAAATTTTAGGATTTTTTGGTAAAAAATAGTATTTAAGGTTTACAAAAGTATTAATATATACTACAATATCTTTGATATAGAGAGTTTATACTTTTTTTGTTATGATTTAGTGCTTCTAAAATTTAAGAAAGGATGAGATTAGATTGAAAAAAATTAAAAGGATTATTGCGGGATTTTCTTTTGCATTATTAGGTGTTACGCTGATTTCATGTAAAACCCCTAATAAAGATAATTCTGTATCTAGTTTAACTACACAAAATCCTACAACATCAGTAGTGACTACAACCGATATTCCAGATACATCAACAAGTGCACCAATACAAACCACAACAAGTGTACCTACAACTGTAATATCAACAACTAGTGGTAGCTCAACTACTGTTACAACAAAGCCTCAAGAACAACAATTTACTTTAACAATTGAGTATCATGTAGGTAATGATGTATTTTATCAAGTAGAACAAAACCCACAACTTGCAACACTTAAAAATATATCTTATTCAAATTATGAATTTATTAAATGGGAAACTACGGAAAAGCAGACTTTTTCTAATACGGATTTGCGCAGTATTGTTTTGACTAAGAATGAAACTATTGTCTTAAATGCAGTGTTTGATAAAGCACTAGAATATGCGACAATAAATTTTATTACTGGCAATGATCAAAAAATTGAAAGTGTTGAGGTTGTTTTAGGAGAAAAGATAACAAAACCAGAGGTTACTTTATCTAAGGATGGATACCAATTTGGTGGATGGTATAAATCACTTGATGATGTGGCACAATATGATTTTACTTCATCTGTTACAGGCTCATTTACACTTTATGCTAAATGGACAGAAAAGAGAGGAACACATTTTGATTCTAATTTAAAGAAGGATGGACCTCTTACTCAAGAGGCTTTACCTTCACTTGGAAGTCCTAAAATCTTAGTTATTCCTGTTAATTTAGATAATTCAAAGAAGACAAATGCTATTTATAACGATATAAAAACAGCATTTAGTGGTACTGAAGAGGAAACTGGTTGGGAATCTGTTCGTTCATATTATCAAGAAAGCTCATATGGTAAATTGAATTTAGAGGTTGAGGTAACAGATTGGTTTACACCTGCAAAAT
>CAMEKY010000095.1 GCA_945921565.1 uncultured Clostridium sp.
AAAAACCCATATTCAGGCTATGATACTGGTTCGATAGATGGTGCAATACTTGCAACATACTTAATGCTTGAGGCTACAAATTTAGGCCTAGACAGTGTATTTGTATGCTGGTTCAATGAAGAAAAAATAAAAGAGGAATTTAACATTGAAGGAGAACAGGTTGTGTGTTTACTTCCAATTGGATATAAACATGATTATGTTGTTCCTTCTGAATCTCATTTTAATAAAAAAGATATAAATGAGATTGTAATTAAATGCTAAATGGTAATAGTATATGATTTTAAATTATGGTTTTTATGCATCTAATAATCCTAAGGATAAGGAAGGCTTTAATGATGCAACATTAATTGGTAATAGTTTTATGGGAGCCTCAATTTATGGGCATCCATATAAAGAAAAAATAATTCTAAATGAGGATTCCTTTTGGCTTGGTAAAAAGAACCGCAAAAGAGAGAATAAAGATTTTTATAAATATTATCCTAAAATAAAGGAATTAGTAAATAATAATAAAATAAAAGAAGCTGAACGATTGCTTAAGCTAGCATCATTTTCATCAGGTGGAGAAGCGATTTATAGTGTTGCAGGGAAGATGGAAATAGATTTTTTAGATAAAGGTGAGGTGTCAAACTATTCACGTACATTAAATTTAGATGATGCTATATGCAATATATCATATGAGATAAATGGAAATAAAATAGAAAGAGAAGCCTTTGCATCATATAAGGATATGGTGCTAGCATTTAAGATTAAATCGGAAAAGTCTATTTCATTTGATATTACATTAGATAAGGAAAAATTAGTTGATACAGTAGTTGCGAAAGCTGATACGATAACTTTAACATATGACTATAATAAGAAAGATAAGCTTGCGATTGTTGCAAGAGTTGTTTCTGATGGTGTACTTGAATCAATTGGTCAAAATATATGTGTAAAAAATAGTACAAATACTTATATTTATTTAGCCTTACGTACAACATTTTACTCAAAAAATCCGATAGCATTTTGTAAGAAAAAGGTACACGTCCTAGATTATGAAATATTGAAGAAAAGACATATAGTAGATTATCATAGTATTTATTGTCAAAGTAGTCTAACTACATCATCTAAAAAGGTAGACGAGCTATACGCCTTTGCTAGATATTTAATGATATCCTCATCAAGAAAAGATTCAAACCCCGCTAATTTACAAGGAATTTGGTGCCAAGATATATTTCCTGCGTGGGATAGTAAATATACAATTAACATAAATTTAGAAATGAATTATTGGTTTACATTAAGATCAAATCTTCTTGAGTGTCTACCACCTTACTTTAGTTTATTAAAAAGAATTCATAAGAATGGAAAAAGGCTTTCTAAAAATATGTATCATGTGAAGGGCTTTTGCGCTTTTCACAATAGTGATATCTATGGGGATTGTGCTCCACAGGATAAGTATCTTCCCGCAACCTATTGGCCACTTGGTGGAGCTTGGCTTTCTTTAATGATTTATGATTATTATACATATACTAAGGATTTAAAATTTTTAAAGAAGTATATGTATATACTTAATGATTCATGTCGCTTTTTTGCAAATATTTTGGAAAAAAATGAAGAAGGCTGTTATGTCCTAAATCCATCACTTTCTCCTGAAAACAGCTATATATTAGGTGAAGATGTTTGTCATATTTCAAAAGGTTGTGCGATGGATTCGCAAATTTTGTATGATTTGCTTAGCTATACTAAGTATGCATTTAAAGCTTTAAATAAAAAATTTCCTTTAGAATTTGAGCATATTTTAGCGAATTTACCAAAAAACAAAATAAGTAAAAATAATACAATTTGTGAGTGGAATAAAGATTATACTGAGGCTGAACCGGGGCATAGGCATATATCAATGCTTTATGGCTTATATCCGTCTAGTCAAATAACAGAAAATGATAAAGAGTTATTTGAAGCTGCCAAAAATACGATAGATAGACGTCTATCTAATGGTGGTGGTCACACTGGGTGGTCAAAGGCTTGGATTATTTGTTTTTATGCTAGGTTAAATCAAGGTGAGCTTGCATATAAGACGCTTGAGGAAATGATTGAAAAATCAATTAGTAAAGGATATTTAGATTTGCATCCGCCTTTTCAAATTGATGGTAATTTCGGTATTGCGGCGGGAGTAAACGAAATGATAATTAGAGAAGTAGATGATTATGTGGAATTACTTCCTGCAATTTGTGAAGAGCTTTCTAGTGGAGAGCTTAAGGGCGTGCGAGTTAAAGGAGACGCCATTTTAGATATTAATTGGGATAATATGAAGCTTACAGGCTTAAATATTTATGCAAATAAAGATATTAAATTCAAAATAAAGTGTAAGAATTCCCGCATAAGATTAGACTCTTATTATTCCATTAAAAAGGGAGAAAAATTACAAATATCCAAATCATAATGTAATTATATTAGATAAAATTGCTTATTTTTGTTAATGATTCAACATAAATGCTATTATATGAATATATTTTATTGCAAATGTTATTCAAAAGAATTATAATTAAAGCAGTAATAAAAAACAAAGAATAGAATTTATAATTTTTGAGCTATATCCTTAAAAACTAGTTCACATCCTTGGTTTTATTGTTATGAATATGAATGAGGAGGTGCAGCTATGACGGGTAAAGTTAAATGGTTTAATTCAGAAAAAGGCTATGGATTTATCAGTGTTGAAGGACAAGATGATGTATTCGTACATTTCTCTGCAATTAACATGCCTGGGCATAAGGATTTAGTTGAAGGTCAAATTGTTTCTTTTGATTTAGCGGAAGGCAAACGTGGTATGCAGGCAGCAAATGTTAATATTGTTGAATAATCAATAATATTATTAGGATGTGTTATCACATCCTTTTTAAATAATGACATATATGAGGTGTACAATGTTAAAGTATGAAGTTAAAACTAAACTAAGAACATCAGATTATGATACGTTTGATCAAATTAAGATGCATTCACTTCTTGATATATTTCAAGATCTTGCAGGTGATCATGCAAATGAATTAAATATTGGCTATCAGCTGATGAAGGATAAGAAGCTTATCTGGGTTCTTGTGAGCCAAGAGGTCAATATTTTAGGCGATGTTCCATATGGTCAGGAAGTAACTTTAAGAACTTGGCCATCAGAAAAAGGTAGAGCAGATTTTATTAGATATTACGAGGTTGAAACTGCATGTGGTGATGTAACTGTTGAGGCTATTTCTAAATGGGTAGTTGTAAACTATGAAACAAGAAGAATAGAAAGAGCCAGCGAGGTTAATTTTTTAGGAGAAATCTACTCTAAAAAACCAATTGAAAGCATATCGAAATTAAAGGTTAGTATTCCTCATACAAAAAAATTTATTAAGTCATATCAAGTTGTAAATGATGATATAGATCATAATGGTCACATGAATAACGCTAATTATGTAAAGCTAATATACAATGTAAAAACTTCATCAAAGGATAATTATATTAAAAATATTCACATTGATTATTTGAAAGAAGCTAGACTCGGTGATACGATTGATTTGTATTCATTTGAAGATGATAATAATACTTATTATGTGGGATATATTAATTTAGTTCAAATATTTATTGCTAGCATTAAGAAGGAGAAATAATATGCAAAATTTTTTAAAGTTTATCGACAAAGCTAAAACACAATACCATGCAACATGTGAGCTTGCAAAAATTCTTAAGGAAAATGGCTATACTTGCATAAACGAAGAGGATGATTATAATTTAAAATCAAACTCAAAATATTATGTGGTAAGGAATAATTCATCAATTTTAGCATTCAAAACACCTAATGATATTAATAATACGACATTAAAAATAGTAGCCTCACACACTGATTCTCCAACCTTAAAGGTTAAGCCTAACAATATGCTTACTCTATCTAATTATTCGTCACTTAATGTTGAGGTATATGGTGGGCCAATTTATTCTTCATTTTTTGATAGACCATTATCTTTGGCTGGTAGAGTTTTTGTAAATACAGATGATGGTATTGAAGAGCATTTGTTTGATATCGATAGAGACTTGCTTGTTATTCCTAATGAATGTATTCACTTTAACCGTGAGGTAAATAGTGGAAAAAATTATAATCCACAAATCGACTTGATTCCGCTTTTAGGTAAAAAGGATTCAAAGTTAGATACGATTATAGCTAAAGAATTAAATGTGAAGGAAGAAGATATTCTGTCTTACGATTTGCAAGTATATAACCGTTTTAGAGGTACAATAATAGGTGCAAACAACGAATATTTTATGGCTCCCCAAATTGATAATTTAGAAAGCGCATATGCAACACTTCAAGGCTTTTTAAAATCAAGGGATGAAGATTCATTTAATGTTTGGGTTTCATTTGATAATGAAGAGGTAGGCTCAAGCACTAAGCAAGGTGCTCACTCTGATTTTTTATCAACAAATCTAAAAAGAGCATTCACGAGCTTAAATGCTAAGGAAGGCTCATATTATAAGGCAATTGCTTCAGGAATGCTAGTTTCATGCGATAACGCCCATGCAGTTCATCCTAATGATATTGGAAAAACTGATTCATTAAATAAGGTATTTATGAATGAGGGAATAGTTATTAAGCACAATGCTAATCAAGCATATACTACAGATGGCTTATCATCAGCTATAATTAAGAAGATTTTTAAGGAAAGTAATATTAAATATCAGGATTTTACCAATCGCTCTGATGTTAGAGGTGGCTCAACACTAGGAGCACTATCACTTCAAAATGTTTCAATTAAATCAGTAGACATTGGCCTTGCCCAGCTTGCGATGCATTCAGCATGTGAAACTGCAGGTACTAAGGATTTAGATACTTTAGTTTCTGGTATGAAAGCATTCTACGACTATAATATTTCAAATGTGATAAAGGGAAAGTATTAAAATATAAAAATAGAGAAAGGAAAAGAAGGAAAAATGGCATTTATTAATAAGGAAGTTGCGATGGAGTACTTAGGAGGAATGGAGGCTATTTTTGATAAAATATCTAATTCCTTCCTTGAGTCCTATAAGGATTTTAAACAAAGGGTATTAGAAGCCTTAGAAAAAGAAAAGGATTCGTTTTCTGATTATATGTCATCACAGTTATATAATGAGATTCATTCAATTAAAGGAATAACATTAAATATAGGAATGATAGAGTTATATGATTCTACAACCAGCATTTTATCCGATTTAAAAGAAAACATTGTAGATACACAAAAAATAGCGTCAATGCTTGATGTATTTGACGCTACATATAATGAACTAAAAGAAATTATTTCTTAATTTCTAATTTAGATATTAGATTGATATCAGGATCAATATAAATTGTTTTTTCTCCTTTTATGGATACGAAACAGTTTTTATGCCCTGGTATTTTTTTTATGTTTTTAGCTTTTGTATAATTTACTGGAACAGAAGAAGAATCACGTGCTAAAGAAAAGTATGCTGCTAGATTAGCACACATTCTAATATCATATTCTGTATAATCTCCTTCTTTTCTTAAAAGAACATGGCTTCCAGGAATATCCTTAACGTGAAACCATAATTCATTAGGCTTAGCCATTTTGTTAGTTACGATATCGTTTTGGACATTATTTTTTCCGACTAAAACCTCGCTACCATCGCTGAGTATATAGGTTGTTATTTTTGGCTTTTGAAGCTTTTCTGGTTTTGCTTTTGAGATCAAGTATTTGTTATCAATTAATTCCTGCTGAATTTCTAGAGCATCCTTTAGGTCACAAATTTTTATTTGGGATTTTAATATATTAAAATAGGCAAGCTCATCTTCAATGTTTTTAAGTTGCTCGTTTATATGAACTACTGCATTTTTAGCCTTTTGATATTTCTTAAAATATAGCTTAGAATTACCCATTAAATCATATCTTGGATCAAGAGAAATATCTACCATTTCATTAGTATAATAATTTAACACACTGATTTTATTTTCACGACTTTTAATAAAATTATTTGCTATAAGTAATTCTCCATATAATCGATATTTATCCTTATCCTCTGCATTTTGAAGTTCAAGCATTAATTTAGTTTTCTTTTGATTATTTCTTGTGATTTGCTTATCGATAAAATTTTCTAGGTTTCCTGTTTTTGATTTTATTCGCTCACGAAGAGCTTCATCACAATAAAATGTATCTAGTAAGGAAGAATAAGAAGGGAAACTCTGACTATTATCAACACTATAATAGGTAATATCATTTTTTTTACCATTAAAGAATAAGCTGGGACTATCCTCGTTAATGATTTCGTATAGCTTTTCCTTTGGATTTGGATAGTTGTATGCGTAGATTGCAGCTTGTTGAGATAACCCTAAAATATGATTTACTGCATCCTTAGGAGATTCCCAATTATTGGCTTCATTGATAAAAGCCTCCTTCGTTAAGGAAAAAGGATTGATTTTACCAAGAGTATCGGGGAATTCGTATTTTGCATTAGGTATGATTGTTCTTAACTCACCAATGCCTAGATGGTGAAATGACTCAATAATTGTGCCATTTTCCACAACAATTAAATTAGAATATCTTCCTAGTATTTCAATGATTAATGATTTCTTTTCAAAATCTCCCATATCATTATACTTTGAGCATTCAATTACCATTACACGATCTGTTTCATGAGTGTAAATATTATTGATCTGGCTTCCTTCAAAATATTTTCTTAGAAGCATTGTAAAGCTTTTAGGCTCACGAGGAAAATCGTAGGATTCTTTAGTAATATGAACACGTGGATAATTAGCAGATAAAGAAATTAGAAGCTTATAGTTTTCTTTATTTCTTCTAATTGTAAATAAGAATTCATTATCAGAGGCTTCTTGGATTTTATTTATTTTACCGGTATTAAGTTTTTTTAGTTCGTTTGTTAGCTTATAAAATAATATTCCATCTAGTGCCATATTAAATACCTACCGTTTCTTTTTCAATTATAGCATGTTTGTTCTTAATTAGCATCTTAAAAATATAGTTGTTTCATAAAAACAAAAGATTAATAACTTTGGTGGTGGATATAATAAAAAATAAGCCACTTGAAACTTTTTGGAAAAAGAGTATAATTAAAACGTCTTAAGGAACCCAAAAAGGGTCTAAAAAGAAAGGGAATTAAATATGAAAAACAAAAAGAATATTACAAAAATGGTCACACTAGCCATTTTGACAGCACTAATTGTAGTGTTGCAGATGATTGCTCAATTTATGAAAATTGGCGAGTTTCAAATTTCTTTAGTGTTAGTTCCAATTGCGATTGGAGCTATTATGTATGGTCCACTAGCAGGAACCTATTTAGGACTTGTCTTTGGTGGTATTGTTTTATTAAATGGAGATGCAGCGGGGTTTCTAGCAATAAATG
>CAMEKY010000096.1 GCA_945921565.1 uncultured Clostridium sp.
AAGTATTAATAAATGGTAAGCCAGTAAGAACACTAGATTTTTCTGAGCAAGAAATGCCATACATTAAAAGATATGGTTTCTTAACTTCAAAACCAATTATGTACGTTGCTAATATGTCAGATTCAGAAATTGGTAAACCAACAGAATGTAAGTATTACAACGCACTTGTTGAATATGCAAACAATGAAGGAAGTAAGGTAATACCTATTTCTGCAGAAATTGAAGCTGAGCTTGTTGGTATGCCTCAAGAGGAAAGAGACCTATTCTTACAAGAATTAGGTATTCCAGAGGCAGGACTAAATTTATTAATTAGAGCAACCTATGATTTACTAGGCTATGCTACATATTTTACAGCTGGTGAAAAGGAAGTAAAAGCATGGACATTTAGAAAGGGTATGACTGCTCCTGAATGTGCAGGAATTATTCATAGCGATTTTGAGCGTGGATTTATTCGTGCAGAAACTGTAGCATTCGAAGATCTTGAAAAATATGGTTCTATGCAAAAGGTTAAGGAAGCCGGCAGAGTAAGACAAGAAGGCAAGGAATACGTTGTAAAAGATGGCGATATAATGCTATTTAAATTTAATGTTTAATAAAATGACTATAGGTGTAAGATTAAATATCTTATTCTATAGTCTTTTTTTTGCTGCTAAATAGAACTGTGATTTTTAATAAATAATTGCAGTTATTATGGCAAAGCTTTCATTGCAATAAGAAGGCGAGATTTTACTGTTAAATTTAAATGTATTATTTTGTAGAATTGAAAAGAAAAAGTGGAAATAAATATAGTCATTTTATTGCAATAAGTATGTTTTTTTGGTAAAATTATAATGATATCTAATGTGAGGTGTTGATATGAATTTATTTGATATAATACCACAAAATTTCTTTTCAATTCTATCTTCTAAGAATAAAAGATTATATAGTTCTTGTTTAGTAGAAGCATTTAAGGTTTATGAGGTGGCTTCTATTTTAGGTATAGATAAAAGAATTCTTGTAGATGAATTAACTGAGTATATTGAAAGATCAAATTTATCCATAGAGCTAGAGCAAACTTTAGATGAGGAAGATGAGGATGCTATTGAGGCTTCAAAATCAAAAAGAAGCTTGGCGTACTTTGTCTTGCGTAAATTTGAGGAATGTGGCTGGATATATGTAGATATAACTGAGGACTATGAGGAAATTGTAAACTTTACTGATGCTGGAATCACGATGTGTGAAGCATTAACTAAGATTACGCCTACATATGTTGATATGGATGATGATTTTGAAGAAATGCCAGTTATTAATCCAAATGAATATCATGGATATATTTATACGATATATTCGCTTTTAACTAATCCAATGAATAATGACTATCCATTAATTTTAGAGCAGGTTTATTCTAACACAAGACAGCTAATAAGAGCACTAAGAAGGTTAGACTCTAGAATGAAGGATTATATTCAAACAGTTGTAGATACATCTGAAATAAAAGATTTGATTTCTACGTTAATGCTTTATAAAACTGAGCTTATCGATAATGGCTATGCTAAACTTAAAACAGGAGATAATATTAATAAATATCGTTTATCAATTGTTAATCGTTTAGAACAATATGAGAGAAATGATGCAATTGTATATACCTTGTGCGAGGATTACAAGAAGAAGTATTATAGACTAGATAATCCTGAAAAAAAGGTTTTCCATGATATTGATGACATTGTGGATGTATTTAACAGCTTAGACGCATTTATATCAGAAATCGACTATAAAAATAAAAAATATATTGACTCAACAATTGGTAAAATTAAATTTTTACTATCTGAGGACGATAATGTGATTGGTAAGCTTAATACTATTTTGAAGTATATTAAGATTGAAAATAAGCATGGACATATTGATAGTGCTATTTCAAATTGTCAATCTCTAATTACTTTAAGAAGTAATAAGACATATAATCAGGAATCATCACTATATACTCCAAGAGGTAGATATGTAAAGGTTGAAAATCAGTATCTAGCAGATTATGATTTTGATTTTGGTGAGGATACTGCTGAATATATGAAGCAATATGGCTTACCATATGATGAGGATTTAATCAAAAAATTTATAGCATCTCATGCAATTGAGGGTATTATAAGAGCATCGGATGTAGTATTACCTAATACAGATTTAGATACTGTTATGATGCTGATATATACATTAATATATGCCTGTGAGCAATCATGGGACGTTACAAAGCTTGAAATGGAAGTAAAGCATTACAAATTTACATTCGTTGATTTTGAAATAAAGGTTGGTGGAAACGATGTTAGATAGCTACGAAAATTTAAATCAAACCCAAAAAAATACTTTTAGAGAAATAGCTAATAAGCTTTTAGCAAACACATTTTTAGCAAGAGATAAGAAGGATAATAAGGAAAATTATTATTTTGTTGTATCATTTAAGGAAATATTCGATGAATTCTTCCAAATACTTGGCTATCAATTAAAACTTGATCAGTCGCTTGGTGCTATAATGCTAACAAGTGATGTAAATGGTGGATACGTTAAGCTTAAGAGAGATGAAACAATAATCCTTTTGATTCTTAGACTTTTATTTCATGAGCATTTAAAGGAAACAACATTAAATGAAAATATTGTTATTAGTATTCAGGATATTCATGAAAAGTATAATTATTTAGATATTAAAAAAAGAATTAATAAAACTGATTTAGTTTCAGCCTTAAGATTATTCCGTCGCTTTAATTTGATTGAAACTATGGGTGATATTACAATGTCTAATACAAAGGTTATCATCATGCCAACTATCTTATTTGCGATTAATACTGAAGAAATTACTGAGGTATATAATAGTATATCAAGAATTGTATCTGAGGCAGGTGATGAAGAATGAAAAAATTAACTAAAATAAGACTAATTAATTGGCATTATTTATTTAATGAAACAATTAATGTAAAAAATAATGTTTTGTTAACAGGACCAAATGCATCAGGTAAATCAACTATCCTTGATGCAATTACATATGTTATTACTGCTGGTGATACGCAATTTAACTTGGCGGCTAATGAAAAAGGTAAACGTGATTTAAGAGGATATATTAAGTGTAAGCTTGGTCTTGAGGATAAGGAATACTTAAGAGAAGGAAATGTTACTGGCGATATTTGCCTAGAGTTTTATGATGAGGCTGTAGAGAAGTATTTCTTAGTTGGTGTAGTAATGGATGCGTTTGGGGATTTAACTCCTGTAAAGAGTCAATTTTACTATGCTGATGATACAAAAATGGATGATTCTATCTTTGTAAGTGATGATAAGCATATATATTCTGTAACAGAGTTTAGAAAAAATAATCCAAGCTTTGAATACTTTGCTTCAAAAAGAGAAACAAAAAGGGCATTTAGAACAGCCTTTGGTTCAATTAATGAGGACTTCTATAAGATGATTCCTAAGGCTTTAGCATTTAAGCCAATTTCAGATGTTAAGGAATTTATATATCAAAACATTTTGGAAGAAAAAGAAATTGATATTACATCAATTAAGGATGCTATCCGCTCATATAAGGATTTAGAAGCTACATTAAAGGTTATTAAAAATAAAGTAAATGACCTTCATGAGCTTGAAGCGGCATATAATTTATCAAAGGAAATGATTTCAGAAAAGAATTATCTTACTTATCTTTTAAAGCAATTTGAGCTTGAGGGCTTTGATAATCATAAGGCTGAGATAGATACTCAAATTGCAATATTAAACGAGCGTAAGGAATCAAAATCTTCTGAGGTAACAAGAATAGATTCATATATTGAAACTTTAAATGAAAGATCTAAGGAGCTATATAAGGTTTTATCTAATAATGATGAATTCAAGGCAGAAGAATATATTGATAAGCAAATTAATCAAATTAAAAATGAATTAAGAGAGCTTGAGGGTGTATCAGACAGATATTTAAAGCGTGCGTCAATTATTAAGGATAACGTTAACCGTATTAGAAAGGAAAATGATAATCCTTTATTTAAGGAATTTGCCAATATTCCTTTAAACAATATTGACCCATTAATGATTGAAAACACAAAGAATGAGCTTATTTCATTTGATAAGAAATTCCAGGATGTTGTTAATGATAACTTGATTGAAACTGGTAAACTTCAATCTCTTAAGGATCAGAAGGTTAAGGAAATGAATGAGGTAAGAAATGCGATTGCATCTCTTGGCCAAAATCGTCTTAACTATTCTCCTGATTTACTTGGTATTCGTCAAGATATAACAGAGGGATTAAAGCGAAAATTTAATAAGGACATTTCAGTTCATATTTTTGCAGAACTAATTGAAATAAAGGATCAAAATTGGAGTAAAACAATTGAAGCATATTTAGGAAATAGAAGATTTGACTTGATTGTTGAACCAACATATTACGATGATGCTCTTGAAATATTCGCAAGAAACAAGGGTAAATACCGTTCATATGGACTAGGTCTTGTAAACACTCAGGAAATGGAGAGATTTACTGATTATAGCCGTAATTCTCTTGCAGAAATAATGGATTCAATTAATCAAGATGCTAGAAATTATATTAATTTTACATGTGGAAATGTAATTCGTTGTAATCATGAATCTGAGCTTAAGAGATTCTCAACATCAATTACTAATGATGGTTTAATTTATCGTGGATTCGTTGTGCGTAATCTAAATTTAAATGTAGACCGTTTCATTGGTAAGGGTGCTTTAGGAGAACAAACTGAATATTGGAATTCGAAGGGTAATTTACTTAAAACAGAATACTACGAGATTAACGATAAGCTTAATACGCTTAGAGAAGAGAATGAGGTTCTTAGATCATTTGAGCTTAAGAGCTTACTAACTGATTTAGATAAGGTATTGAGATTTAATGAATTGTCAAGAAGTATGTCTGAATTAAATGTTAAGAAGGCATCTGTTAAAAAGCTTAGTGTATCAGAAATTGAGGATGAATACCAAAAGACTAACCAGCTTATTAAGTCTCAAGATGCAAAGAAAATGCTTGCAGTTGAAGAGATTGGACACATTTCATCTAGTATTGAGCAGCTAACAAAGGAATTAGCTGATATGGAATCAAGAAAGATTACTTTGCAAGGTGAATTAAAGGAGTTAATGGCTGATAATCTAGAACTTGAAGGAAAGGCTATTGATGAATATAAGGAATTAACATCTACAATGTCTTACCAAAGAGCAATTGATTCAATCAATGAACGTTTAGCAAAAGCTGAGGAGAACTATGAAAATGTTGTTGATGGAATTGCTAATAAGCAAATGAAGTATATCAATACATATGCATCAAGTTTATCACTAGGTTATAGTGAAATGCCTGCATATATGGCAGAACTTCAAAAACTTGAAAAGTCTGAGCTTGTTAAATACGAAGATAAGGTTAGAAAGTCACGTGAAACTGCCGAAATTATTTTCAAGGAAGACTTTATTTCTAAGCTAAGAAATAATATTAAGACTGCTGAGGATGAGATTGGTAAGATTAATGAGACATTAAAATCAATTAAGTTTGGCCGTGATTCATATGAATTCATTTTCCCTAAATCTAGCCAATATGGTCAATTCTATGATATGTTTACAGCGGACAGTATCTCAGATGGTCGCTCAATTTTTACATATGACTTTGAGCAACAATATAATCAACAGCTTGATGAGCTATTTACATCACTTTCAAGCGATGAATTAAATTCAAATGGTGCTATAAACAAGTTTACGGATTACCGTACATATATGGATTATGATATCAAGATTCAAAATGAATTTGGTGAGTCTATGCTATATTCAAAGGTATTTAGAGAAAAATCCGGTGGTGAAACTCAGGTACCATTCTATGTTGCAATTATTGCATCATTCGTAAGAATATATACGCAAAATGGTGGCAGTCGTGATTCGATTGGGCTTGTAATATTTGATGAGGTTTTTGATAAGATGGACTCAAATCGTATGAAGTCTATGATGGATTTTATTTCTACTATGCCTCTTCAGGTTATAATTGCATGTCCACCTCAAAGAACTGCAATATTACAAAATTATACAGATACAACCCTAGTAATGCTTAGAAAGAATAACCACGCTCAGGTTATACCTTTTGAAACTAACCAAGGCTATGAGGTTGGGCAAGGGAGTGAAGAATAATGGGATTGTTTTCTAAGAGAAATAATGAATATGATGAAGCTTCTATGAATCTAAATAATACGCAACAATCACTTGCAGCAGAAAGACTAATAATGGAACAATTAGTAGATGATGATGAGCACGCCCTTGAGCTTGTGCATAAGCTAAGAGATGGTTATCCATTAGTATTAAATTTTGAAAAATTAAATCGTCAAGCTGCGAATAAATTATTAGGATTTTTTACGGGTGCTTGCTGTGCACTAGATGGAAATAGTGTATTTATTAATGATTTTACCTATCTTTTTGCAAGAAAAGAAGAGTTTATGGATGGTTCTTTATCAGAATTTATTAGCCAACTATAAAAAAAACTTGTAAATAATTAAAAAAACTAATATAATAACTTTAGTATAAAAACATTGATGAGTTAGACGGAAAATAGCGCCATAAAAGCGAGTCAGGATGGTGAAAGCTGACAACAGTTATTTTCGAATCACTAACATAAATGGGTAATCGATGAGGTTACTTCGTTCTCCGCGTTAAGGAATAATGAGTGCTAGGTATTTTCCTAGAATTAAGGTGGTAACACGTCAATGGCGTCCTTTTCTATAGGGACGTTTTTTATTTTTAAGGAGGAACTTATGAAAGACTATAAAGAAACGCTTTTAATGGGTAAAACTGAGGTAATCTTGGGGTTAAAGAGCCTTTAATCCAACAAAAGTGGGAAGAAAATCAAATTTATAAAAAAGTATTAGAAAAAAATAAAGGAAAAAAGGAATACACACTACATGATGGACCACCATATGCAAATGGAGATATTCATTTAGGTCATGCACTTAACAAGATATTGAAGGATATCATTGTAAGATACAAGAATATGAATGGATTCTATTCATTATATATTCCAGGCTGGGATACACATGGACTTCCAATTGAGAATGCTTTACAAAAGGCAGGAGTTAACCGTAAGGAGATTCCACTTTCTGAGTTTAGAGATAAATGTGAAGAATATGCTTACAAGCAGGTTAATCGTCAAATGGTCGGATTTAAG
>CAMEKY010000097.1 GCA_945921565.1 uncultured Clostridium sp.
GAGGATATCATTTTCTATATTTTTTGTAAGAGTGTTAAATTTTGACGTATACAAAAAAACTGTAATTAAACTGATTATCTTTTTTTACAATTCCACCATTTTTCGCCGGTGGGATTTCAAACTTACTTTATTTATTTACAAAAAATCATCACTTTTTTACAAAATTAGCACTCTCGTGTTGACAGTGCCAATTTTAGTGATATAATATAGTTGTAGTGAAAATTAGACTACAGAAAGGATGATTAATATGATGAATGAAAATCAAAACCAAGAAGAAAATGTTCTTGAAAAATATGGACGTGATGTTGTAGAGCTTGCTAAGCAAGGTAAAATCGATCCTGTTATTGGTCGTGATGAAGAAATTAGACGTATTATCAAAATTCTTTCAAGAAAAACCAAAAACAACCCAGTATTAATTGGTGAACCAGGAGTCGGTAAAACCGCAATTGTCGAGGGCCTTGCACGACGTATTGTCTCAAAAGATGTTCCTGATTCACTAAAGGATAAAACGATATTTGAACTTGATATGGCTTCTCTTGTTGCAGGAGCGATGTATAGAGGAGAATTTGAGCAAAGATTAAAGGCTGTACTAAAAAAGATTAAGGAATCTGAGGGTAAAATTATACTTTTTATCGATGAAATACATTTAATCGTTGGTGCAGGTAAAACAGATGGTGCAATGGATGCAGGTAATATTTTAAAGCCTATGCTTGCAAGAGGCGAACTACACTGTATTGGAGCTACAACCTTAAATGAATATCATAAATATATCGAAAAGGATCAGGCGCTAGAAAGACGTTTCCAAAAGGTAATGGTTTCAGAGCCAACTGTTGATGATACAATTTCTATTTTAAGAGGTCTTAAGGAACGCTTTGAAGTTCACCACGGTGTTCACATTAAGGATAATGCAGTTATTGCTGCGGCGGTTATGTCAAATAGATACATTACTGATCGTTTTTTACCAGATAAAGCTATAGATCTTATCGATGAAGCCTGTGCTTCTACTAGACTTGCACTAGACTCCATGCCTGTTGAGCTAGATAATATTGAAAGACGAATCACCCAAATAAAAATTGAATTAGTCGCCATAAAAAAGGATAATGATGCTTCTTCTTTAAAAAGATGTGAAGAGCTTGAAACTGAGCTTAAGGATTTAAATCTAAAGGAAAAAGAGCTTAAGGATAAATGGATCTATGAAAAGAACGAAATTAAGAATTTAAAAGAAAAAAAGACATTGCTTGATAAAAAACGCTTTGAGCTTGAAAAGGCATATAATGAAGGAAATTTTGAGAAAGCATCAAAGCTTCAGTATCAAGAAATACCTTCATTAGAAAAGGAAATATCAAATTTTGAAAATCAAAATAAGGATAACAAGCTTTTATCCGAAACTGTATCAGATGAAGATATTGCTCAGGTAGTATCTAAATGGACTAATATACCTGTATCAAAGCTTATGAAAGGGGACAGGGAAAAGGTCCTTAGCCTTAAGGATAATCTTAAAGAGCGTGTTATTGGTCAAGATGAAGCCATTGAGCTTGTAGCTGATGCTATCATTCGTCAAAGAGCAGGAATTAAAGACGAAAATAGACCAATCGGTTCTTTCATTTTCCTTGGACCTACTGGAGTTGGTAAAACAGAGCTTGCTAAAGCTTTAGCTTCTGAGCTTTTTGATAGTGAGACTCATATCGTAAGAATAGATATGTCAGAATACCAAGAGCCTCATACCGTCGCTAGATTAATTGGAGCTCCCCCTGGATATGTAGGTTATGATGAAGGTGGACAATTAACGGAGGCTGTAAGGCGTAATCCTTATTCAATTATTCTTTTTGATGAAATCGAAAAAGCACATAAGGATATATTTAATGTTCTTCTTCAGATTCTTGATGATGGAAGACTTACTGATGGTCAAGGTAAGGTTGTAGATTTTAAAAACACAATCATAATTATGACTTCCAACCTTGGTGCTGAATTATTAATTGATGACCCTAACAATAAAAAGGGTGTTATAGATTTAATTAAAACTTATTTCAAGCCTGAGTTTTTAAATCGTATTGATGAAATTATTGTATTTAACCCATTAACTAAAGATATTCAAACCAAGATAGTAAATAAAATGCTTCATGAGCTTGACATAAGACTTATTAGTCAAGACATTCATATTACATATACAGATAGTCTTAAGCAATACGTGCTTAACCAAGCATTTGATATCTCATATGGTGCACGACCTCTAAAGAGATTCATTCAAAAATATATTGAAACATATATTGCAGAACAAATTATTAAGTCAAACATTATCCCAGAAAAAGAATACGTTTTGGATTCACAAAATGGTGAATTAAGACTTTATAATAAATAAAAAGAAACTCCTTAAATACTGGATGGCTGTCCAATATTTTTGGAGTTTTATTATTATAATATATCTAATAATTCTTTTGGATTATTAATTATGAAGTCAGGATGATAATCCATAATATTGTATATTCTTTCATATCCATACATACACGCAATAACCTTCAATTTAGCATTTTTGGAAAATTCCATATCAACATGAGAATCTCCTACATAGATTATTTCATCATTCTTTAAATTATATTTTCCTTTAATGTATTCAATCCCCTTAGTACCAGGCTTTTTTCCAACAAGAGGCGATTCACCAATTGCTTCTGTGAAAATATCTTTAAAAAAATATTCCATTTGAGCTTTAACATCACGATCAATTTTATTTGATAATACAAATAGCATATAGCCTCTATCCTTAAGGCTTAACAAAGTATCTGTCATTCCAGGGAATTCAACAGTTTTACTAATTCGATATTCGTTATAGTATTTGACGTATTCTTCTAAATCTGTATGATAATCTTCATCTTTCACCTTAGAGTTTAAAGATTCATCTCTACTGTGAACAATACTTCTTTTGAGTAGTTGCTCAAGTCCATCGCCAATAAATTGCAAAGTCTCTTCTTCTGATATTAATTTGGCATTTATTTTATTAAGGCCTGCATTAACAGAATCTTTAATACCAATAATCGTATTTAAAATAGTACCATCCAAATCAAAAACTACCGCTTTTATCATAGCTTTATTTTATCCTTTACATTATAATTAAAATCGTAAATCGTAAATTCGTTTAAATCATTAATTATTCCAAATGAATGGACCTTATCACCCTTTGGAATAGATATTGAACCAGGATTAATATATAATACTTCATCTACTTTTTCAATAATACTTATATGAGTATGGCCATATAGTACTATTTTGGCATTCTTATCAACCATGTCTAAATGATGCCCATGACATAAATATACCATCTTGTTATTTATTGATGTAAAATGGGGCGTTTGAATATTAAAATTCAAAACCATCTGATCAACCTCTGCATCGCAATTACCGTTGACCGCCTCAATAATATCACTATATTGATTAAGTAGCTCAATGCATTTTTTTGGATTGTATTCCTCTGGCAAATCATTTCTAGGCCCATGATATAAAATATCCCCTAGACATATTATTTTATCACATTTAAAATCATTATAAGCTTTTAGAGCTAATGATAAATATTTATAGCTTCCATGAATATCAGAAATTACTAAATATTTCATTATTTAAACAACTCCTTTATATCGTCCTTAGATAAGTGCATAATTACATCATTATCGTTAATTACCTCGTCACTTAAGAACTTCTTCTTATTTTGAAGATCAACTATTCTTTCCTCAATTGTATTCTTATTAATCATCTTAATTACATGTACAATATTTTTTTGTCCCAAACGATGAGCTCTGTCTGTCGCCTGATTCATAGCTGCTAAATTCCACCATGGGTCATAATGAATAACTGTATCTGCACTAGTTAAATTTAAACCTGTACCTCCTGCCTTAAGAGAGATTAGGAAAACTTTAATATCCTCATTACTGTTAAATTCATCAACCATTTTTACTCTATCACTTGGATTTGTTTTTCCAGTTAGAACAAAATATTTAATTTTCTTTTCTTCTAATCTTTTTTGCATATATAAGAAAATCGAAGAGAATTGACTGTATACTAATATTTTATGACCATCATTTTGCTTTTCCTCAATTATTTCCATAAGTAAGTCCATTTTAGAGTTAGGTGCAGTAACATTATCTAAAAACAGTCTTGGTTCACAAGCAAGTTCCCTTAACCTTGTTATCATTGATAAAACATACGATATTTTATAATCACCAGTTGCTATTTCTTTACGTGCCTCATTCAAATATGCCTCATAGAGCTTTCTTTCCTCGTCAGTCATAAAGCTAAATGAATAATTTTCGACCTTATCCTCTAAATCTAATACATCACCCTTTAACCTTCTTAATACAAATGGAGAGGTTTTTTTATTAAGATCAGCTAAAAGAACAGGATTTGTAAAGTTCTCATATTGCTTGATAAAATCTGATTTTCCTTTTAGATATCCTGGTAATACATAATCAAATATGCTCCACAAATCTAGAAGTGAATTCTCAATTGGTGTAGCAGTAAGTGCAAACTTTGACTCAGCATTTATTCGCTTAACTGCCTTTGATTTAAGTGCATCTGGATTTTTAATAAATTGAGCTTCATCTATAATCATAGATTTAAATTTAAGGCCTTCGTATTTTTCAATGTCCATTCTAATAGTTTCATATGATGTAATTAGAATCTTGTTCTTTCGATAAGCTTCTTTTATTGTATCCATACTTCTAGATACGCCATAAATAACCTCAACATCTAACCATGGTGCAAACTTTTTAAACTCCATTTGCCAGTTAAAAATCAAGCTGGTTGGCGCGACAATTAAGTATGCTCTATCTCTTGGAAGAGAGTCTAATAAACTAATAACCTCCAATGTTTTTCCAAGTCCCATATCATCAGCTAAAACTCCGCCTAAGCCATATTTAGCAAGTACATAAAGCCATCTATAGCCTTCACGCTGATAATCTCTTAATACACTATCTATTTCCTTTGATGGATAAACATCAGTATTCTTGTAATCTATTAAATCAGCTGAAAATCCATCTATTAAATTATTAGATTCAATTAATTCCTTATAACGAGATGAAATAAAATATGCTTGATATAGTGGTAATTTTATTTCTAAAGATGAATCCTGTATTCCAATTTCAGATACAAGATCATCATATAGACTTACGGTGTCATGATCAATTGATAATATCGCCCCATCCTTAAGTTCCAAATAATTACAGCCCTTCTTATAACATATTAATATATCCCTAAGCTCACTTGGATCAAAACACATATTATCGAATGATAAAGAAATAATTGATTCAGACAGTTTAAAATTAAGCTTTTGTGAACTCATTTTTACAAACTTCATATCTGTAATACTCTTAGAAAGAAAAACATCTCCATATTTTCTAAAAAGATCCAGTCTATTATAAATAATATCACATATTAAATCAAAATCTATAATTGTATAGTTATTACTCTTTGTAAAGCCAAAATTTCTAATTAAAAGTTTATAATTTTTCTTTTTTAGATAGAAGGTATCATCCTTAAAATCTCCGACATACTTTAGTGAAAGCTTTTTATTATTATAATCTAAGTATGTGTCAATCTTGATTTCCTTTGTAGGATGATAATCTAAACAGGTAATCTGTTTTTGATATAAAGGATATATATTATTTAAAAATATTTCAAAGTTATTATCATTTAAATCAATTGATTTGTTTTCTTTCAAATTATATAGTAGTGATTGGTAAAGTTTATCTGCTCCACCGATTACATAACAATAGTCACTCATAAATACAAAAGCTTTAGAGTGCGTTTTAATTATTTGAAAGTTCAAATTGTTTAGAGATAATCTTTTATTATCAACGATTATCTTTATTGGAGGTAATTCCTCTTTAAAATCAATTTTTTTCATATATGAATTATATGAATACAAAATTGAATCTTTATATATTGAATAAATAAAGGTAATAAATTCAGAGTTAATATATGTTTGACCAAGCTCAACGTTCATCGAATGAATATTTAAAAAACATAAATCTAGAAATTTTTGAGTTCTTGGAGTAGCATACTTATAGTCAAGAAGGTACTTATTCTGATTAATTTCTAAAGATTTCTTTATTTCTACAGATGATAAAAAGGAAGGAACATCATCAATTCTTTTCGTTGAATTTTGGCAATTAAATTCAAATGAAAGAATAAATCTTTTTGAAACTATGGATATAATAGGAACAATATCATATAAATATACACTTCTAGTGATATTTATTTCCATAAGTTCCTGCATAAATTCATCTTGTCTAGCGTTAGAAAAAAACTCTTCTTCACTTTTTTTATCCTTAAAAATTTCGTTAAGTTTATCCTTAAGAATGAAGAATAGACATACCTCATGGCGACATAGACCATTTAGATTACAGCTACAATCTCCCTCAGCTTTAGACCCATAATGAAGTGTTACTTTAACATCATTAAATACAGCAGATACTATAAATGATAGTGTTGGGATTTTGACTATATCAAACTCTAAATCTTCATAATTTTTATTTTGATATAACAAATATCCAGAATTTAATTCAATTAAATTATGTGCTTGCTCACGAATTGTAGATATTTCTATTTTTGCCATTATATCACCTTTTTCAAAATCATTTACAAAGTATATTATACCATATATTATTTTGCATTAAAAGAATGATAATTATTAGAATAGGGTAGAGGAAAGAAAATAATTCTTTGCCCCTCCCATTGCACCGTACGTAC
>CAMEKY010000098.1 GCA_945921565.1 uncultured Clostridium sp.
ATAGGACGCCAATATGGCTCAGGAGGAAGATTTATCGGAAGAAAGCTTGCAGAAATGCTTAATGTTAATTTTTACGATAATGAATTACTGACAACAGCTGCGACACAAAGCGGTATGTCTAAAAGTGTTTTAGACAATTATGATGAAAAGAAGGATGGCTTTTTCTCGGGAGTAGTTCCATCAACTTTTGGTGCTGATATGAGTCTTTCTCAAAAGGTATTCCTTGCGCAATTTGAAGCCATTAAAATGATTGCGGACCGAGAATCATGCGTAATTGTCGGACGCTGTGCAGATTACGTATTAAGAGAAAATAAGAATGTTGTAAATGTTTTTATTACAGCTCCAATTGAGGATCGTGTTAATCGTGCAGTAAAATATTACAATATTGATGAAAAGAAAGCAAAAGAGACTGTTCTTAAAATGGATAAGAAGCGTGCTTCATATTATAATTTTTATTCGGATAAGAAATGGGGCAAGGCAGATAGCTACAATTTAACTATTGATTCAAATATTGGGATTGATGAGGCTTGTGAAGTCATCAAGACTTATGTTGAAAAGAAACTTAAACTTAATATTTAAATATCAAGTTATAATTGACTAACTACAAGTTCGTTTGGTAATATATTTGCATATGAATATCTCTATATAAGGGAGTAGTTAGCTAGAATATAGTGATTGGTCTACAAAATGGATTTATCCAGGCTCAATCTTAAATAACGAGACTTATCTTAAAACAATGTTTTAAGGTAGGTTTTTTTTATTCCTGGAGATACGAGGAGTGAATAATATGGATTTTATGTTTTATCTAAACAGCTTATTACTAGGTATTGCACTTGCGATGGATGCTTGTGCAGTATCAATGGCCAACGGTTTAAATGAATCGCATATGTCATTAAGAAAAATAATTTGTGTATCGGCAACCTTTGGCGTATTTCAAGGAGGTATGCCTCTTTTAGGCTATTTTGTAGGTCATGCATTCATTGACTATATTGAGAAGTTTATTCCATGGATTGCGTTAGTACTATTATTATTTTTAGGTATTAAAGCGATAGTTGAGGCAGTTAAGGATAAGGATGAGGGAGAGAATAAGGAACAAACTATAACAACAAAGCTTATTTTTCTTCAGGCTATTGCTACATCAATAGATGCTCTATCAGTCGGTCTTACTATTTCAAACTATAAGCTAGTAGAGGCTATTGTTACTGCATCAGTAGTAGCACTTACAACTACCTTAATATGTATTGGTGCCCATTTCATCGGTAAAAAGTTCGGTACAAAGCTTGGTAATAAGGCTGAAATACTTGGTGGTATTATTTTGATTGCGATTGGGCTAGAGATTTTTATTACAGGAATTATATAGAAATATATAGTATTTTAACTGTAATTAAACACAAATAATAAACTTTTTTAAGAAAATACTTACTAAAAAGTGCTTCTTGTGATATAATATACCTAGAAAAGCTACGATTCACAAGGAGGTAATAACGTTGAAACAGACAGTTGTTTTTGAAAGAGATTATAGCGATATCAAAGATGCACTTGAAGCTCTTAAAGGCCAAAAGATAACAGTAAGCGAACATAAAACTAAAAATAAAACTATTGTTAAACGTGGAATATTAACAACTATTTCAGATAATTTATTTTGCTTTGATGTGCCTCTTGGTAAAACTCATATAGACTCATGCTCATATACTTTTTATGATTTAAGGATGAAGAAGGTTGAAATAAAGGAATTAGCTATTCTTTTTAATGAATGATGTGTCGTTTGATACATCTTTTTGTTTTTCTTAGTATAAATTTGTGGTATTATTATACAGGTGATTGATAATGGTTATAACATTTAAAAATGTTTCGTTTAGATATACAGATAAATTATTGCTTAACAAAGTTAATTTTTCATTAACTGACTCAGATAAAACAGGACTAGTAGGATTAAATGGAACAGGGAAAACAACTATTTTAAAGCTTATAATTGGGGATGAGGTTCCAAATGATGGTCAAATAATTAAATCGGGAAATATGATGATTAATTATTTACCTCAGGAACCATATATAAAACAAGATATTACTTTATTTGATTATGTAATGTCTTATTCTAATTTAGAACATAAGATTAACGATTTTGAGGCTAAATCAATTATTACAAAATTAAAGCTTGACCCTGCATCATTGACTAATAATTTATCAGGAGGTCAAAGAAAAAGATTAGCTCTTGCTAGATGTTTAGTTACGTATTGTGATTTACTTATATTAGATGAGCCAACGAATCATTTAGATAATGATATGATTATGTTTTTAGAAAAATACTTAGAAAAATTTAATCATGGAATTTTTATGGTTACGCATGATCGGTATTTTTTAGAGCGTGTTTGTAATACGATGCTTGAGCTTGATAATGGATCAATTTATTTTTATAAGGCAAATTATTCCAAATTTTTAGAACTTAAAGCACAAAGGCTTGAAAATGAGGCTAAGTATGAACAAAAGCTAAAACGCCTTCTTAAAAATGAGCTAAATTGGATTAATAGAGGTGTCGAGGCTAGACGTACTAAGCAAAAATATCGAATTGAACGGTTTAATGAGCTTTCAAAGATAAAGTTTAGAGATGATAAGGATTTTGATTTTCAATCTGTATCTAAATATTTAGGTAAAACAATTATTGAAATTAAAAACGGAAGAAAAGCATTTAATGATAAGGTACTATTTGAGGATTTTAATCTAAATGTATTACGAACTGCAAGAATTGGAATATTTGGTGAGAATGGTGCGGGTAAATCCACACTATTTAAGATTATAATGCAAGAAGAATCGTTAGATGAGGGAGAACTAATTTTAGGGGAAACACTTCGTATTGGATATTTTTCCCAGCATTTTGATTCAATGAATGAGGATATAAGAGTAATAGATTATATCAAGGAAGTATCTAATGAAATAGAAACATTGGATGGAAATATTAGTGCATCTGCCTTACTAGAAAGGTTTTTATTTGATTCAAATTTACAATATCATTATGTTAAGAATTTATCAGGAGGACAAAAAAGAAGGCTTCAGCTAGTAAGAGTACTTGCCCAAAATCCAAATGTATTGATTTTAGACGAGCCTACTAATGATTTAGATATTGAAACACTTGAAGTATTTGAGGATTATTTAGATTCATTTTTAGGTCCAGTGCTTTGTGTTAGCCACGATAGATATTTTTTAGATAAAATAGCTACCGAATTATTATATTATAAGGATTCAAAAATATTGTCATACAACGGTTCTTTATCAGATTTTTTAGAGTCAGATCTATCTAAAAAAGAATCAAATTCTATACCAAAATCTAGCTATAAGAATGAACGTAAAATGACATCCAAAGAAAAGAATGAGCTTTATGAGCTTGAGCAAGAATTGCCACGCTTAGATGAAAAAATGGATTCATTAAAAAAAGAACTTAACACCCTTAGCTGTGAATACACTAAAATAATGGAAATTACTAATCAAATAAATGAGCTTGAAGAGGATATTTTGCGAAAAACTGAGCGCTATTTTGAGCTTATGGAAAAGAAGGAATCATAATGAGCTTTTATACTGATGAAGAGCTACCCTTTGTAAAAAAATGCGAAGGAATAGTGCTTGATGCGATAAATAACAATAAAATAACTTTATTTAGGTTCTTAAATCAAAGAGAAATAGATATTTTAAAATCATTAACTAGTGAAGTATATTTATATATTGATTCATGTGGGGATGAATATAAAAGAGCTATTGTATCATCATTTGAGATTAATCCTGAATATAAGGTCAATTTGATTAAGATGAATTATAATAAAAAATACTTAACACCAAATCATAGAATGATTCTTGGTTCGTTAATGGGACTGGGTATTGAAAGAAATACAATTGGAGATATTTATATAACCACTTCAAATGATGTGTATTTCTATGTGACAAAGGAAATAACTCCATATTTATTAAACGAGTTTAGAGTATTGTCTCACCAAGCAGTAGAACTTTCAATCGAGAGTGAAATAATAGGTGAGGTAAAAAAGAACTATTCATTTAAAAAGGCATTTGTCCAAAGTCTAAGGCTTGATTTAATTTTGGCTCAAGGTTTTAATTTATCAAGATCGTTAGCTCAGGATTTAATAAAAAATGGAGATTGTAAGGTGAATCAAAAGGTGATTAATAATACCTCTCATATGCTTAAAGAGAAAGATCTTATGTCTTTAAAGGGATATGGCAGAATAACCTTATTTGAAGTTGGTGGGATGTCAAAAAATAATAAAATATATGTTACTATTGCCAAGCATATTTAATAAAATATATACATATTTTTATGTTTGTGATAAAATGATAAAGGTGATAATTTATGGGAAATGTTACAGTAATTGGTTCAGGACATTGGGGAATTGCTCTTGCAAGCGTAGTCGCCTATAATAAGCATAATGTATTAGTTTATGCAAGAAGAGAAGCTGAAGCTAAGCTAATTAATACAACGAACCAATCAAGCTATTTTAATGATATAAAATTAGATGATAAAATCAAAGCGACAACGAATTTAGATGAAGCACTTAGTTTTTCTGATACAATTGTAATTTCTATTCCGGTCGCACAAATTTATGATTTTTTAAGTCCAGTTGTAAAAAAATATCCAAATAAGACATATTTATTTACATCTAAGGGATTATATAATGGAAGGACTATGTCTTCTTTATTTTATGAAATTAATCCAAACTTAAATTTGGCTGTTTTATCTGGTCCATCATTTGCAATAGAGGTTGTTGAAAAAAAATATACAGCAGTTGTAATTGCGTCTGATAAAGAAGCTGTTGCTAAAAACATGCAAATTATATTTAATAATCAATATTTTAGAGTATATACTCAAAAAGATATTGTTGGTGTTGAAATATGTGGTGCAATAAAAAATGTTTTTGCAATTATTTGCGGTATGATTGATGGAAATAAGATGGGTTCTAATACTAAGAATGCGGTTATTACACGTGGTATATCAGAAATTCAAAGAGTAATTAAATTTATGGGTGGTATGGAAAATACAATTTTTGGACTTGCTGGTATTGGTGATATAATGCTTACATGTAATTCACTTGAAAGTAGAAATTATAGCTATGGCTTTAATTATAAGGCGGGTTCCAATTTGTCTTATAATCAAAATGGTACAATTGAGGGATTAAATACAATCAAAGAAATTTCTACTTTAGCTAAAAATAATCAAATAGATATGCCAATTACACTTGCACTTTATAATATTTTGTTTGATAATTCGACTATTGAAATTGAAGCTCCTAAGCTAATGAAAAGAGATATGAAAGGAGAATAATTCATTTTTATTCTTTTGGTGATAGTATGTTAGAGAAGAATATATATGATAGCTATATTCAAATTTTAAAACATGAATTAATTCCTGCCATGGGGTGTACTGAACCTATTGCACTTGCATATTGTGCTAATACATTAGTTGAAGTACTAGGAGATATTCCTGTTAAAACACAAGCTTATATTTGCGGAAACATTATTAAGAATGTTAAATCAGTTATTGTACCAAAAACCGGAGGCCTTAAAGGCTTAGAGGCGTCTATATGTGCTGGGTATTTTGCTAAGAATAACAATAATGGGTTTAATGTTTTGGAAGCACTTAATGAGGAGGATGTACCTTTACTTAATGAATACCTTAAAAAAGAAAGTATTCAAGTTTTTCCAGCATCAAAGCCATTTAGATTATATATTGAGCTTCATGGTGAGGATGAAAAAGGAAACAATGCTAAGGTAATTATTGCTGGTGAACACACTAACATTTGCTACAAGGAATTAAACGGGAATATTCTTTTAAATCGTGATTATCAGGAAATTCATGATGATGAGCTTATTTTTAAAGCATTAAATGTAAAGGATATAATTGAATTTGCAGATACAGTCGATTTAGACCTTGTTAAAGACATTATTAAACGCCAAATTGAATGTAACTATAAAATTGCACTTGAGGGTATTAATAATAAGTATGGTGCTAATGTTGGAAGAGTTTTGCTTGACTCATATGGAGATGACGTTAACATTAGAGCTAAAGCATATGCTGCCGCTGCATCTGATGCTAGAATGAGTGGATGTGCATTACCAGTAATAATCTTGTCTGGAAGTGGTAATCAGGGAATTACAGCCTCAGTACCAGTATATGTATTTGCAACTGATATGGGCGTAAGTGAGGAAAAATTACTAAGAGCAGTAATAATATCAGATTTAATCACTCTTGATCAAAAAAAGGAGATAGGAAGATTATCAGCTTTTTGTGGAGCAACACTTGCGGCGATTGGCGCTGCATGTGGGATTTGTTATTTAAATAATGGCAAAGAGAAGGAAATATCCCATACTATTGTTAATTCATTAGGAATAATATCAGGTATGGTTTGTGATGGGGCAAAGCCTTCGTGTGCCGCCAAAATTGCCGAGGCCATTGATTCAGCATTGTTAGGATATTAT
>CAMEKY010000099.1 GCA_945921565.1 uncultured Clostridium sp.
TTATCAAACAATGGAAGAAACCTATGAGAATATACATTAATCTCCAAAGAATTAACAAAGCATTTAAATGCAATTTTAAAGATGAAGATATATTCAAAGTAGCAAACTCTAGATTAGGTTGGTATAGAAGAAGTGGAATGGATGTAGTGAATTACATATTAAGTCCTAAAGTTTTATCACTAGCCAATAAGAAAAAGGGAAGACCGGGACTGGTCAACCCTTTGGCTTACTACCTTAGGTAGTTTGTGTTCAATATAAATGTAGCGCCGTATACGAGACCCGTACGTACGGTGCAATGGGAGGGGCAAAGAATTATTTTCTTTCCTCTACCCTATTATTCTGTTTTATTAATTGAATCGTATTACAGCTAGATTATCTACCAAAATAATAATTAATATGCTACAATAATTAATAGTATAGTTAATTGAGGAGATTGAAGTTTAATTTCAATAATAAATTATGAAAAAGATTAAAATTGTTAATAAAATAATTGAACTTAATTTAATAAATGAAGAGTCATTTCAAACATTAAATAAATATGAATCAGAAGGAGACTCTGATTATTACATTACATCAAGGGTTGGCACCATTGATTTGTCTGGTGGTAAAATAATAAACCAAACAGAGTATTATGACACTGCATTATATAATGATTATAATGTTCAGCTTCAGCGTGATGGAAATGATTATATTGGAGCTATTATTTATAAACAAAATACAATTGAGCTTATTATGTTTGCAAATGATTTTAATTTGGAGTATTTATTAAGCCAATATGCATTTTTGTATATACTTAATCAAATGAAAAATACAATGTTCATTCACGGTAGTAGTATATTTGTAAATAATAAGGGAATATTATTCTGTGCTAAAAGTGGCACCGGAAAAAGTACCCATCGTAAATTATGGGAGCGACTTGGCAATGCAATATGTATTAATGATGATAAGAATGTAGTTGTAGAAGAAAATAATGAGCTTTGGCTATATCCAAATCCTTGGAGTGGTAAGCATCAAATAGATAATAATATCAAAGCCAGGCTTGGTGCTATAGTATTTTTATATCAAAATAAAGAAAATGTAGTATCTAAGATAAAGCCAATTGAGGGGTTAAGATTATTGCTAGGACAGGTATCACAGCCTAGCAGTGATAATTTAGATAATTGGAATAAAATGATTGATGAAATCATATCAGTACCTATGTATAGGTATGGCTGTAATATGACAGATGAAGCATATAGCGTATTAAATAAAAGATTAGGAGAAGATAATATATGGGACTAAATAAGAATTATATTTTAAAATCAATCGGAAATGATCATATGATTATACCACTTGTGGACGGTGGATATGATATGAGTAAGGTATTTAATATTAATGAGGTAGGAGCTTTAATCTATAAGGCACTTTTAGATGATAAAAGTGATGATGAAATACTAGAGCTTATTTTAAATGAATATGATGTAGATAAGGCTGTAGCTATGAAGGATATTTCGGATTTTAAGAATTCATTAATAGAAAAAGGAATTTACAATGCTTAAGATGACAGAGATTAGACCATTAATTGATGAAGCCTTTGCATCTGGACAAGCATTTTCATTCCCAATTAATGGCACCTCGATGAAGCCTCTCCTTCATACAGGTGATGTTGTAAAAATAAAGGATATTAAGGGCCATGAAATAAAAAAGGGTGATATTCTTTTATATCAAAGACAAAATGGTCAATATATAATCCATAGGGTTAGATATGTAAAAAAAGATTCATATGTAATTGTTGGAGATCATCAAGTAGAGCTTGAGTATGATGTTTTACCAAGTCAAATAATTGCATATGCAGTTTCATATAAAAAAAGTGGAAAGGAGAAAGAATATCTTCTTAAGGGATTTAAATATGGAATTTATAAATTATTGGTTAAATCAAGAATAATAAGGAAGATATTCTCTAGACACTAATGAATATTAAAAAGAAATATACAATAATATTATCAATTTTATTATCTATTTATTCAATTGTAGCGACTAGTATTCCTTTTCTTACAAGCTTACTTGTTGATGAGGCTATAGCTTTATATGATAAAAAAGAAAATGCTTGGGACACTTTGATAATAGTAATGATAGCCTTTGGAGCTGTTGTATTATTTGAAATTTTAATTACACTTTTAAATAATTATTTTAAATATCGCTTTAGTCTTACTTTGGAGAAAGAGCTAAAGAAGGATTTTTATACTAATATAATTTCTAAGGAAATTGAAGATTTAAATAAATATAATGGGGCAGAGCTGGAGCAATTATTTAATGTTGATATTGGAAATGCTATAGCTAAGTATTTAGATATTATTCCTGGTATTGTTAAGGATATAAGTAGAGTATTATTATCAATAGCTCTTGTTATTTATTTTGATTGGATTTTCCTTGTTGGCCTTGTAGTTGTTGGATGTGTGGGCTTTTTAGCGGCTAAATTCTATATTCATATTATTAAGCCTCATCATCAAAAAACACTTGAATCAGAGGCTTCTGTTTCTGGCTTTGTCCTTGATTCTGTGGCTAATGCTAAGCTAATTAAAGCTTATGATGCCCATGTTAATGCCGGTAATCATTTTGATGAATTAATATCTAAAATGATTATAAATAAGAAAAAGAAAAATCGAATTAATGTCATTGCATCATCGGGGTTATTTGGATTTTGTAATTTACTTTATGTAGTAGCTTTATGCTATGGAGGGTATGCTATAGCGGCTGGACTATTTACATATGGAACCTTAATGGCTTTAGTTCAGCTATTATCATATATTGAAAGCCCAGTACTTGAGTTTTCATCTGTTTTAAATAGCTTAAGCTTAGCTAATACGTCATTAAATAGATTAATTGATTTTAAGAAATTAAATAATGAAGAGCCTAGTGAAGCTATTGAATCGTTTGAAGGAATAATATTCGAAAATGTCTCATTTAGTTATGATAAAAATGTTATAAAGAATTTAACTTTCAAGATAAAACCAAATCAAACGGTTTTGGTAAAAGGACCATCTGGAATTGGAAAAACTACGCTTATGATGATCGTTTTGGGATTTTTAAAGCCTCAAAGCGGAAAAGCGTTAATTAAGTATAATGGTAAAGAAGGAGAGGCTTCATCTAAGGCAAGAAGGCTATTTTCTTATGTTCCTCAGGATAATATTTTGTTTAAAGGAACGATAAAGGAAAATATTGAAATCCTTACAGGTATAGGTGATGATGATAAAATAATTGAAGCCTTAAGGATTAGTAATGTTTATGATGAGATTAGGGAATTGCCAAAAGGGATTAATACTGAATTAAATGATAGAGGAAGAGGTTTATCACTTGGCCAAATTCAAAGAGTATTAATTGCGATTGCTATATTAAATGATGCGAGAGTTTTATTGCTTGATGAGTTTTCAAGTGCTTTAGATTCAACAAATGAACAGATTATCATTGATAATTTATCTAAATTAAATAAAACAATTATTTACATTACTCATAAGGATAGCAATTTAAAAAATGATTTAGTCGTAGATTTAGGTGAGAATTATGAATAATGAATATTTAGTAGATATGGTTTCATCTTATTTAAAGGGTGAAGTAATAGAATTACCTGTGGATTTTAATACTGCAATTAAGGATGCTAAGGAGCAAAATTTATTACCTTTTTTATATGCTGTATATCAAAAGAAGGAATTTAAGCAATATTATATTACATCGGTTTTGGTTCAGGAAAAATTCTTATCACTTCAAGAACAAATAACAAAATTGTTTAATCAACATCAAATAAAGCATATATATTTAAAGGGAAGTGTTCTTTGTCATATTTATCCTGATGTTGCGCTTAGAACAAGAGGGGATATAGATGTATTAATTGAAGAAGATGATTTAGTAAGGGCTAGAAGACTATTTAAAGATATGGGATATGAGGAGCAGCATGTTTGTAGTCATCATATTGGGTTTATTAAGGATGGCTTTGAGTTTGAGGTTCATTTCAAAATGATGACAGAATTAAAGGATAATGTTAATAAATATTTTGAAAATTCTTTCAGATTAGCTTTAAAGAAGAGTGAATATTTGTATGAGCTAGATGAAAATGAGCATTTCTTATATGTATTTATCCATTTTGTTAAACATCTTTATGGTGGTGCTGGAATTAGATTCTTGTTGGATTTTTATTATATGTTTAAAAATTGGAATTTAAATTTAGATTATATTCATCAAAGAATTAATGAGTTTGGATATTTTAAGGTTTATAATAATGTGTTAAATGGACTATATTATTTATCTGGCGAGATATTTGATCCGATAATGGAAGAGATTGAAATTAAATTCTTTATTGATTATTTATTAGATTCAGGTATTCATGGCTTTAAAGAGGGGCATGAAAGGGACACATCAGATTCATTAGTAAAGGAGAATAAATATAAATACTATTTAAAAAGAATTTTCTTAACTAACAAGGGATATCGAATAGCCCAATATCCTCATATGGGTCGCCATATTATATTTTATCCATTCTTAGTGGTTTACAATTTTTGGTATTTAGTATTTAAAAAGATAATATATAAAATCACTGGGAAGAGTAAAATATATAATAATCATAGTCAAAATAGAAAAGAAATTAATAAAAAATTGGGTATTTAGTAGAAATATATCAAAAATGTATGAAAAAATATTTAAATTGTTAATTAATGTAAAAAAAGTAAAAAAATATCTTGAAAGCGCTTTACACATGTGATATAGTGTAAATAGCCGTTTAAATTAAATAAGAATTAAATATTATTTTGGCAAACCTAGAGCAATCTAGCGACGCAAAACTATAGGGTCCTTAAAGGATAGCCAGCTGCAATAAACTCTTGTATAGTTTTTGTGGCTTTTTATTTTTATTTAAATAATTTTCATAAAGAGAGGAATGATAGAATGGGGAAAATTAAGAAATTATTAATGAGCGCACTTGCATGTGTTGGTGTGCTTGGATGTGCTGCTGTTGTGGGGAGTAAGGTAGAAGCGGCTGGGACATTAGTGTACAACGTTGATGAAGCAACTGTAGCCTCATATTCGGCAGGAGATTCTTTAGCAACAGGAACATATATAGATGTTAACGCAAATAGATCATTAACAGTAACTAGTAATTATAGTACAGCAACTTCTGAGGATGGTTCAATTTCGTTTGCTAAAGGTTTGTTACCTGGCGGAAACTGTAATACTGCACAAAACAGTGCATTGAAGGTTACATCTAAAACATCGGGTGCCATTGTAGGGGTGTATTATACATTTAGTGATTCAGGTTTTGCTAATAAAAATCAGTCAAAAAAAGCGAGCTTAGCAATATTTGATTCCAACGGGACACTAACTTATACGTTCCCTGCAGTAGCAGGAAGTAATAAAGTTGCATATTATTCTGAATATACAATTAATTCTAAAGATACAACTATTCGAGTAGGATCTTCCGGTTCAAGATTGATTATAATGGGTGTTACGGAGGCTGTTGGAGAAGCAGCAATAGAGAGAACTGTAAACGTATATGATGGAGAGGCGCGTCTTACCACTTTGAAAATTGTAGATGGGGAATATGTCAAATATAGTCCAATAAAATTTGGATATGATTATAAATATTATACTGATTCTACATTTGAAACAGAATTTGATGCTAGTAACACTAAGGTTACGGAAGACTTAGATTTGTACGTTCAGTATACAAAATGGACAAATGCGTTGGTTGATGATGCTAATGAATTATCTGCAACAGTTGTTAATAAACTATATGATATGGGATATAACTCATTTGAAAATGATGTTGAAATTGTGGATTCAAATTATACCATTTTAAAGGGATGTGCTATGCAAACATCTAATAGTGTTCCATGTGTTAGTACTACTGGAGCTGCAAGCTCTACAACAAATGCTGTAAAATTAGAATTAAGTAAAAAAGGGACATTATCAATTCTAGCAACTACCGCAGGTACTAGTGCAAGAAGTGCTCAAATTTTAGATAAAACTGAAAATGAAGTAGCGGTATCTACAGGCAATACTGTGTGGACAGCAGATGAAGCAAAAGCATATGAAAAGAGAACATTAACTTATGAATTAGAAGCTGGTACTTATTATTTTGGTGGAACTAATGGAATGAGAGTTTTTTCAATTTCATTCGAAGAAGCTGCACCAGTAGCAGAAACAGTAAAATTAAATTATCAATTCGATAATGAAGTAGAAAAGAACGCAGTACGTTTCATTGGTACAATCAATGCAGAAGATTTAGCAAAATTATCTGATATTAAATTAGATTTAACACTATCAGATGGAGTAAAATCTGAAACTGTTACAGTAGCATTTGATACAGTTTATACATCAATTACTGATTTAGATGGATTCGGTGAAGCTGAAGGTGTATACTATATCGTATTAGAATTAACTGATTTATCATTCGCAAGAGGA
>CAMEKY010000100.1 GCA_945921565.1 uncultured Clostridium sp.
GACCGTTTATTCAATGTGGAAACACGAAAAAGAAACGGGAGATATTTTATTTCCGGAGGAATAAGTTATGAGTAAAGAATTACCATTTATGGTGCTTTGTGTTGAAGAATATAAAAACCAAAAAGGACTAACAGGCAAGGAAGCTATGGCTTTGTTTAATAAGTATTCGGTATTCGAATATATCCAAGATTTTTATGAGGTGCTGCATACCACCGGAGGAAGATATATCGTCAATGACATTGACCTTTATATCAAGTCTCGCCAAACTGCATAAAATAAAATCGAATATAACAGTTTTGCTAACTTAACGACACTAAAATCTGTTGCTGTTATGATAAAAGAATATCATAATGAGGCAGTATATATGACCAAAAGAGCAGTATTATGGTGTCGGTGAAAATGGAAAACATAGAGGATTTGACACAACAAAATCAAGTCCTCTCTTTCTATATTAAAAAGCAAGAACATTCAAGCGGAACTTATAACTTTATTTTTTTTAAAAACTAAAAATACCCCTTGACAAAGATAAAGCAGAGGAATATACTAATATCAGTTAGGAAATACTAACTTATTTTTAAGGACATTAGTTAGTTAAAACTAACTAAATAGGAGGGGAAATCAAAATGCCGTTAATTATAGCTCCTGAAAATAAGGAATTAACAATAATAAAAATACTTGCAGAAGATAAAATTAAAAAACACCTTGAATCTTTAGGGATTGTAGTAAATTCAAAAATAACAATTCTAAATCAAAGTGGAGGAAACGTAATATGCAAGGTATGCGAAGGAAAAATTGCATTAGATAGAAGTCTAGCAACTAAGATTATAGTTGCGTAAGGAAGGTGTCGTTATGAATAAGAGATTAGATGAATTTGAAATCGGAAATAAAGGAACAATCGTAAATGTTTTGGGAGAAGGAAGAATTAGAAGAAGACTATTCGATATGGGAATAACACCCGGAGCTAAGGTTGTACTAAGAAAGAAAGCACCTTTAGGAGATCCTATTGAAATAACACTTAGAGGATATGAACTAACACTTAGAAAAAGTGAAGCTTCATTTGTAGTTTGTGAGGTGGAAGAATGAAAACAATCGCATTAGCAGGAAATCCTAACTGTGGTAAAACCACATTATTTAATGCCTTAACAGGCTCAACGGCTCATGTTGGAAACTGGCCAGGTGTAACAGTAGATAAAAAAGAGGGAGTATATAAAAAGACTAAGGAGCCTCTTGCAATTATTGACTTACCAGGAATATATTCATTATCTCCTTATACTCCAGAGGAGGTAATATCTAGAAATTATATTTTGGATGAAAAACCATCCTGTGTAATAAATGTTGTCGATGTGACTAATCTTGAAAGAAATCTATATTTAACAACTCAGCTCCTTGAGATTGATGTTCCAGTTATAATTGCCTTAAATATGATGGATGTATTAGAAAAAACAGGAGATTCGATTGATCCATTGCTACTAGAGCGCAAGCTAGGAGTTCCAGTAGTCTGCATATCTGCTCAAAGAGAGGATAATTTGGATTCCTTAATGGATAAGGTATACAATGAAACATTAAGAACAAGACAAGGTCAAACTGTATTAGAAAATGGACCATTGTCGCATTTAATTAAGGATGTAAAAGCGGCTTTTACAGGTCTTAAGGTTGAACATCCATTATTTCATGCAATTAAGCTTATTGAAAATGATGAACTTGAGGTTAAAAATCATGAACCATTATTAGGAATTGTTGATGAATTCAAGAAAACCTATAATGATAAAATATTTGGTAATGATTTAGAGGCAGTTATAGCCGACGCAAGATATAAATATATTACTGATAACTGCTCCATTGCCCATAAGAAAACACATAAAGCAGATTTCTTAACTAAATCAGACAAGGCTGATAGGGTATTAACTAATAAATGGGCATCTATTCCTATCTTTTTAGTTATATTATTTTTAGTATTTCATTTAACCTTTAGCGAAGATGTATTGTGGCTTGGTAAAATAATTCCATCCTTTGGAGATTGGTGTTCAGAAGAAGGAAATACATTTAAAAGTATTTTCTTTGGCGGAGGCCTAAATTCACCTGGTGTAATTCTTGCTAATGCTGTAACATCGTTAACAGATTGGCTTGCAAGCTTGATTGCTTCATGGTTATCAAGTGCACCAAACTGGGTTTCAGGATTTATTAATGATGGAGTTGTGGCTGGAGTATTTGCAGTATTATCTTTTGTACCGCAAATAATGGTTTTATTCCTATTCTTCTCAATTCTTGAGGATTCAGGATATATGGCTAGAGTTGCGTTTATATTAGATCGAATTTTCCGTAAGTTTGGTTTGTCAGGTAGAGCATTTATGCCAATGATTATGGGCTTTGGTTGTTCAGTACCTGCAATGGTTAATACTAGAACCCTTGCAGATGAAAAGGAAAGAACAGCTACAATTAGAGTAATTCCATTCTTTAGCTGTGGAGCTAAGCTACCAATTTTAACCGCTATTGCAGGGGCAATTGTTTCATACTTTGACTTTGGTAATGCGGATGTAATTACATATTCTATGTATATAATTGGTATGGCAACAGCTATAATTGCAGTAATTGCAATGAGGAAAACGACAATGCGTGGAGATGTAACACCCTTTATTATGGAGCTTCCTGCTTATCATGCACCTAAGTTTAAGGTTTTAATGTTCCATTTATGGGATAAGCTAAAGCATTATATTGAAAAAGCATTTACAGTTATTTTAGTATCTACAATTGTTATTTGGTTTATTTCCTCATTTAGATGGGATTGGCATATGGTATCTGAAATAGTAGATGCAGAAGGAAATTTTGTATGCTACAACATCAATGAATCAATTTTGGCATCCTTAGGACAATTAGTTCAGCCACTCTTTACTCCTCTTGGCTTTGGATCACAGCTTACTTCTTTTGGTTGGGTGTTTGCTGTAGCGGCAGTAACTGGATTAATTGCCAAGGAAAATGTAGTAGCTACACTTGGAGTTTTAGCCGCTACCATTAGTGTTATTTTAAATAATACAGGCATAATAATAGATGGAAGCTTGGTTGGTTCAATAATAGAGGATGAAAGTGGAATTTCAGCTGTAAGCCAATTAATCACTGCCACAGGAATCACCTGGCAAGGATTGATTTCATTTATTGTATTCAATATGACTACAATTCCATGCTTCGCTGCTGTTGCTACAGCTAAGGCAGAGCTTCCAAAGAAGAAGCTATGGATTACAATTTTATTCTGGATTTGTGTATCATTACTAGTTTCAACTATTATTTATTTAGTACTTTCTTGGTGGTGGACAACATTTATTATTGCACTAGTAGCTACAGGAGTTTGCTTCGCTATTCACTATATTAACAAATATCTAGATGCCAAAAAGGTGGCAAATATATAATGACGTTAATTGAAATAATCGTAATAATATGTATCATTTTGATATTTGTAGCGGTAATTGGTACATATATTTATAAAAGAGTCCATCATATGCCAACAGGCGAATGTGCTTGTTGTAAAAAAAGAATGTTACGAGCTGTAAAATCATGTCAAAAGAACATGAGTAAAACGAATAAATAAAAATCATCAATAAGCATACATAAAGAACTTGTTATTGTTAAAAGAGCAGGTTCTTTTTCTTTCCTTATTATTGTCAATTTAAATTTTACAACTAATATTTATAAATATATCGTTATATTCCGCTGGTTTTCTTGAAGAAAAAATAGGTAGTATGGTATAATTAATTTACAGATATTTAGTATTAATGCTTATATAGTAACTGAGTCAAGACTTATAGTAGACGTATATAATGAAGCATAAATGCTGGAATTGATAAAAAACTCAGTTGAGGATTAAGAATTTTTAAAGAGACAATGACATAACTTATAAAACACAAAGGAGCTTGGCTGTGATAAATAGTAAAAAATACGAAGAGGCTTTAGAATTTGCCACAAAAAAACATCAAGGACAATTTCGTATAGGAGGTCTTCCATATATAACGCACCCTGTTACGGTTGCTAAATGGCTTTGTGATAAAGGATATGATGAAAGATACATTGTAACTGGACTTTTTCACGATTTACTTGAGGATACCGACGCAACTGAAGAAGAAATAGAGGCTATTGGTGGTAAGGAAGTATTAGAAGCGGTTAAATTACTTACTAAATATAACGGTTATAATATGGACGAATATGTAGCTAATATAAGGAAAAACCCAATCGCAAAAGCCGTAAAAACTGCTGACCGTATTCATAATTTAATCTGTGCAGTTGAATGTGATGATGATTTTAAAAGACGTTATATTTTAGAGACAGTCGATTATTATCTTGATTTAGATGAAGAAATTCCAAAATTATTAAAAAGATTATCTAAAAGTATGGAAAATCCGATTGCTTTTACGGATTCACTTCTTAGTTAATGAATACAATATGGTCAAATATTATATTTGGCTTTTAATATTATAAATGATACTTATTAAAGGATTTGATTGTATGAAATACATTGAAGAAAAATTAAAGTGCTATTATAAAGATGAGATTGTAAATGAAATACTAAATGGAATGACAAGTAAAAGATATACTACATTTAGAATTAATTCTTTACTCTCTAATAAAGAGGAAGTCTTAAAGGCTTTAAATAATAAATGCCTGGAGGTTAAAGAGGTAGCATTTTATGATATGGCGTATATTTTATGTGGTGGTAATGAAGAGGATTTAACAGCTTTAGATATATATAGTGAGGGTAAGATATATCTTCAAAGCTTATCTTCAATGTTGCCACCGATTGTACTAGACCCAAAGGAGAGCCATGCGATATTAGATATGGCTGCGGCTCCTGGTGGTAAGACTACAGAAATCGCTGCATTAACTAATAATAAAGCGCAGATTACAGCTTGTGAACTTAATAAGATAAGGTCAGAGCGTTTAAAATATAATGTTTCAAGGCAGGGAGCTACATCTGTTCTTGTGATGAACACGGATTCAAGAAACTTAGATGATTTCTTTAGATTCGACGAAGTATTACTCGATGCGCCATGCTCAGGTAGTGGAACAAGAAGTAACGATGAAGAATCTCTTAAAGGATTAACTGATGTGCTAGTTAATAAATCAATTAATGCCCAAAAAACAATGTTGAAAAAAGCTTTTAAGATTCTTAAAAGAAATGGAACTCTTGTTTATTCAACATGCTCTATTTTTAAATGTGAAAATGAAGATGTAATAAATAGTGCTTTACCAAAAGGAAAATATCAAATTATTCCAATAGAGGTAAATGATATTAATCTTGAAACTTTACCATCAACAATAGATGGAGTATTAACGGTTAAGCCAAATGAATATTATGAAGGATTCTTTATTGCGAAAATTAAAAAAATAGGAGATTAATATGATGAATCAAGATGAAATTGCTCTTACACTTGCGGCTAAGCTTTTAAATGAGTATAGTAATACAATTAAAAAGGAAGATATTGGTTCATTAGTTAATGATTATATAAATGAAGAAGTGGCATATCAGCTATTAATTTTTTCAATGTGTGGATTAAATATGGATAACCAAATAGATAAAGATTTCTATCATAATTACATCAGCAAAATGATAAAGCTTGAAAATACCAATAATTATTTGACTGATTCTTATTTTAATCTTAATTTATCTGATATTAAGGATTCATCCATTGAATTAAGGTGGGATAAATATAATCCATATGAATTATTTGCTTTAGATGATATTAAAAAAATAGATGGCTATGTTGTTCCTAAGCTTGCTTTTTTTAATGAAGAATATAAATATCCTGCCATATATAAAAATGATAGAATTTGGATGAGCGTTATTCCTAATGAGATTAATACTATGAAAAACGATATTAAACTTCTTAATGGTAATGTAGTAGTGTGTGGCTTGGGAATGGGATATATTTTATACCATTTAGTTGAAAAAGAAGATGTTAATAAAATAATTGTAGTAGAGAAGGATGAAGAAATAATAAGGTTTTTCAATAAGCATTTAAAGGACCAATTCCCAAACATTTATAAGGTAGAAATAATAAACGATGATGCACTAAATTACCTTAAGCATTTACCAAATGAGATAGATATGGTATATATTGATTTGTGGCATGATGCGTCTGATGGAATTCCAATTTATTTGAAATGCAAAAGACTAGAGAATAAATATAGAAATAAAGTATTTAGATACTGGATTGAAGAATCAATGAAAATATACATAGATTTGTATAAATGATCAATTCCTATTGATAAATATAGTTTTATTGTATATAATAAAAATAGAGGAAGCCTATCAACA
>CAMEKY010000101.1 GCA_945921565.1 uncultured Clostridium sp.
CAAAAAAGAATTTTACAATAACTGTAAATCCTTTAGATGCACAAGAAATTGCAGATTCATTTAGTATTAAACAAGAGACCTTTGGTAATGGAACACATGTTTTACCTTCTACATATACTTATGAGTTAAAGAATGGCGCTTCTGAGGAACCATATGATACGAAGAACGTTACAATCACTTGGGAGTTAAACAAAGAAGAAGTAGCAAAGATTGAAGATGGTAAACTTGTAGTAACAGATGCTAAAGATGAAGCTGTTAAATTAAGATTAATGGCGACTATTCATTATGGTGAAGAAACTGCAAAGAAATCTTTCAATATTACAATTAAATATGTTGAGGAATCTACACCTCAAGAAAGCATTTTATATTGGTATAATAATGCAGCAAACGGCGAAGCTCAAACATTTAATGGATATGTAGTTTGGGTACAAGAATATAAATCTGGCAGCCGAGTTGTAGGTATTATCGATGAGTCATATACTGGTGGTATTTACTGTTATGGTCCAGACGTTGATGATGCAGTGTTTGCTCAATTATCTGTTGGTACTCCAGTTACATTATCAAATGCGACATCTCAAGTTTATAATGGATTGGTTGAAACAAATTCAGGAAAAGGTACTATTACTATTAATGATGATCTTCCAGATTATGATGCTGCAAAAGCTGTAACTGCTATTGATGATTTATTATTCAATCAAGATTTAACAGGTCCAGATTCATTAACATTAAAGCAAAGTACTCCTGTCACTTTAACTGGTTGGAAAGTAGCTGCTGTTACTGCTGATCCAAATGTTTCTGTTTCTAATGCGGAATTGTTGTCACTTGAAAAAACTGTTGGAGATAAGAAAGTAACAATTAGTATTCAATATTCAAAATATTTTACTGGTATAGATACTGATTTATCAAAGGCTATTGCTGCAAATACTAAGACATTTGCCGTAGGTGATATTGTAAATGTTTCAGGTATCCTATCATGGTACAAAGCGCCACAAATTGCATTAGTTTCTGCAGACGGTGTTGTTAAGTCAACAGAAGCAGAATCTACTATTGATTCTACAAAGCTTGCTGGCGTAAAAGAAGCACTTGAGAGTGTTAATGTTCCTACTTTAATTGAAAAAACTGGTGAATATGATTTATCTGTTACATTAACAAATGGATTAACTGCAACTTGGACTGTTAAAGGAAGAGGAGCTTCAATAACAGATAATAAGTTATCTGTTTCTGTAGATGAAAATGATAAGAATTTAACAGTAACATGCTATGTAACAACTGCTGATGGACGTGTGTTCTCAGTAAGTAAAGCGGTAAGAGCTGTTCAAATGTCTGATGATAAAAAGGCTGAAGAAGCTTTAACTGCAGAATCAGAGAAATTTGCTGAATCTTATTCTGCAGATGCAACTGTAACTCTTTCTGAAGGTGTTACTGCTACAGTTAAGGAAGGAACTACAGCTACAACTGTTGTAGTTAGTGGAAGTACTATTACTATTACTCCTGCAGATACTAAAGAAGATGTTGTTCTAGTATTAAGCTATACTTTAAATGGTAAAGCATATTCTAAGGAAGTATCTTTCAGTACTCAAAAGCCTGTTGTTTCAGAAAATGTGACTATAATTGATGGAAATAATTTCTCAACAATAACAACTGCAACATTTAGTTCAAATGTAGCTAAGTATACAAAGGATGGGGTTGATTTCTTAGCATTCAATAAGAAGACAGACACTTCAGAATATGCAACTATGTTATTAAATGATGAAAAAGGAATAGCAAAGATTTTAATAGATGTTAGTGGAACATACGAAACCTTAAAGGTATATGCAGGTACAAATAATACAGGTACATTGATTACTGCAACCTCTGCAACAGGAACAAATGGAAAAGTGTGGACATACATTTTACCTGCTGGTGCTACACAAGTATATGTAGAAAATCCAACAACATATTATGTAAATATCTATTCAATTGCTGTATATAATGGTAGTTCAGCAGATTTACCTGATGTGCCAGGAAATCCTGGCACACCAGAAGTTCCTGAAGGTGCTTTGAAAACAACTATTGGTCGTTTAGCTTCAGTTGAGAATGCGTTTGCATTACAGGATGCAACTGTAAACATGGCTGATTATACAACTGTTGATGTTGAAAATATCATTAGCAGTATTGTTGTAAATAGAGCTGCTCAAAAAGCTCCAAATACAGTATATTTTGGAAAAGATGATTTTAGATTTTATGCTGGAGCTCAAATGGTTATTACTCTAGCTGATGGATATAATGTTGATAGTGTAAAATTAGTGAAAACATCTGGAGATGGAACTGTTACTATTTCAGAAGACAAAAAGACTATTACAATTACATGTACAAGCAACATTAAGTTAACAGGAATAGAAATAATATATATTCTTGCTGAATAATTTTAAACAATATTTGATAAAAAATAGGATAAAGGACAAGTTTAAATAGCTTGCCCTTTATTTTTTTCTAAAACAATAATGATTCTTTTAAAAATTTAAAAAATAGGCTATAATTAAATCATAAAGACGAAAGGAATAGTACATATGAAAAAGAAAAAAATATTATTCTTATTAAGCCTAATATTATTAGGAATATCTGTAACCTCTTGTGCAGAGCAACTTGGGAATACTACTATAGTAAGTTCAACAACTGTCATAACATCAGGTACAACTATAACGAGTGCAACATCGGTTCCTTCAACTACAGTAGTGCCTACGACGATGCTACCAACATCTACTTTGGTCCCAACCATTTCAACAAGTGTTGTGCCATCAATTACTACAACTGTTATACCAACAACTTCTGTAACAACTGCTCCAACTACTACAATACCATCAACTACCATACCACAAGATGATGATTTTACTTATGATGGATATTACTCTAGCATAACAAATGATGTTCTATCATCGTCTTCATCTTTAAGAACAACCCTAAACTCAATTGTTACCAAGGATGCAGTAAAGTTTTCATACACAACTTGTACTACAAAGCTAAAAACAATCGATTCTTATGATGGTGACTATGTTGAATGCTTATACACAGGGCAAAGAATAGACAAGGATAATTCTGGCTCTGCTAAGGGTAGCTGGAATAAAGAGCACATATGGGCTAAATCTCATGGCTTTAATGATGATAGTTTACCAGCATACACAGACCTACATCATCTAAGAGTTGCGGAATGTTCAATCAACAATTACCGTAAAGATAGTTATTTTGATGAAATAACTGATGCAAATGCTAATAAGGATGATTATGGTAATACCTGGTTAGATGGTGTATTTGAACCTAGAGATGAGGTTAAAGGTGATGTAGCTAGAATGCTACTATATATGGATGTGAGATATGACGATTCTACTCTTGATTTGATTTTAACAGATGATAAAGAAAAAGCCTCCATTATTAAAAATGACAATGTTGGATATATGGGATTATTATCAACAATCCTAAAATGGAATTTTGAAGATCCTGTTGATTCAAGAGAACTATATCGAAATGAAGAGATATATAAGGTACAAAAGAATCGTAATCCATTTATTGATCATCCTGAAGTAGCATATTTCTTATATAAAGACGAATGTAGAGCACAAGGTATTTCTGGCGCAGGTTTAAGAGAAATCATTAAACCTTCCTTAAAGGATGATGCAAAGATTAGTGCTGTAAATAGCGAGATATTAAAGATAGGCAATGTAACATTAGAAAGTGAAGAACTAATAAAAAATGCAGAAGCTGCCTATTATAAGTTGGATGATATTAGTCAATCATTTGTATCAGAATACTATACCCTAGTTCTTGCAAGATATAAGTATGAAGAGTTAAAATCTATTAATAATCAAGATAATTCCATTTCAACTAGCTTCGATATTAAATCGATAGGTGCAAAAGAAGGAAGCGCCGTAACAAATGGTGTATCAATCAATTGGACAGGACCTTATGGAGCGAATGATTTTGGTATTTACGCTCAAACAAACAAAAATGTTACAATATCAGCTTCTAATCTCTATGAAGAAATTAAAAATATAGTATTAACATTTACTAGTAATAAGGATGCAAGTATAAATGTCATTGCAACAGTTACAATTACCGACGGAACTAATACAGTATCAGGTAAAACTGGTGTTTTGGCTAAAGGTAGTCAGGAAGAACTTACAATAGATATTTCAAGCTTAGATGTAACAAAAGGATTAACAATTACAATTGCATCCCCTACATCATCCATTCTTCAAGCATTAAAATTTAGTGTAATTTAATAGTAAAGTAAAAATACGAGAGCCAAAATTTTAACGGTTCTCGTATTTATTATGATATAAAGTTATTATTTATTTAATTTAGATAGTATTACATCTTCCATAGAATATAATTTAGGTTCTTTGCCAATTATCCATTTAGCTGCGTCAACCGCACCCTCTGCAAATTGGCTTTGACTTAGTTCTGTATGCTTAATACTTAGTATTTCGCTATCTCCACAATACATTACCTCATGAGAAGAACCAAGCTCTCCACCCTTAATTGAATGAACTCCAATTTCTTTAAAAGCTCTTGATGCTTTATTATCTCGTCCATACATTGGCTCTAAATTTGTTTCTTTTTTTATAATTTTTAAAATGCAATCAGTAGTAGCAGCTGTCCTTAAATCCTTTTTAGCTTTACTTGTTTCTACAAGCTCTATATCAAAGCTATCAGAAAGAAGAGGAGTTACCTCTCTAATAAATTTATTCATTAAAATAGATCCAATACTAAAGTTAGAAGATACTAATACTGGAACAAGCTTACTTAATTCATTAATTTTAGCTGTTTGCTCCTCACTATATCCTGTTGTCGCAAATATAACAGGAATTTTATTTAGCGATGCATATTCATAAATCATATTTAAATTATCAGGGACGGAAAAATCAATAATCACATCAATCTTACCAGAATATTCTAGTAAATTATTCATGCAATCAGGACCATTTGGTGCGATTACAACTGCACATTCAGATCCAAGTTCCTCATATACTAATTTACCCATACTACCAAATCCAACTAAAGCTGTTTTCATAATATCTCCTCCTTGCATAGCTCTATATAAAGTATAGCATAATTATTTAAATCTGTAAAATTTAACCTTTTTAGACTGAAAACGTTTTCATAAATTATTTTGGCAGACTAGTGTTGACAGTGCCAAAAATAGTGGTATACTATAGTCGTAAAGTGGTTGGCACTCTATAATATCAAGTGCCAAAACGTAAAAAGAAAGGATGATATATATGTTTAATGATATTTTTGATGAACTTAATAGAGTGTTTAATGATGTAAGCAACGGAGTTAAAGAAGCACAAAAGCGTGGCCGTGGCTTTATTGCTGTAGATGTACGTAAAGATAATGATGGATATTTAGTTGAAGCTGCTCTTCCTGGAGTAAAGAAGGAGGATGTATCAATCAATTATGATCAATCAGTTTTAACAATTGAAGTAAAGGAACATGAAGTTGTAAATGATTCATTCATAATAAAAGAAAGAATGGACAATTTCTACAAGCGTGAGATTGATTTGCCAGATGCAGATCCTAGTCAAATTAAAGCTAAGATGCAGGATGGTATTTTAATGATTTCATTGCCATTTGCTAAGAAAACTACAAATGTAATTTCAATTGATTAATTTAAGGAGGAATAGATATTATGATGTTTTTAAGAAGAAATAATAATGATTATGATGTATTTGATGGCTTTTCTATGTTTTCAACCTCTCGTCTTCAAACAGACGCAAAGGAAACTGAAGATGGCTACGAATTTAAAGTAAATGTTGCTGGAATTGAAAAATCAAATATTAAGGTTTCTTATGAAAACCAATATTTAACCATTAGCGTTTCCGCACTAAAGAAAGATAATACTGAAAAATATTTAATTAAAGAAATTCAAACTTCAGCCGCAAAGCGTAGCTTCTATATTCAAGATGCTGATGAGTCATCACTACACGCTTCTTTAAATGATGGTGTATTAACAATAACAGTAAAAAAAGAGACAAAGAAAACACCAAAGTATATCTCAATTGAATAATAGATGGATACTCTAGATTAAATTCTAGGGTATTTTATTTTCCCGTAAGCTTCCTTTCTAAATAAGCTGGTAATTCTTCAATCACCTTATATTTTGAAATTGCTAAATTTTTAGTATTCTTAAGT